>JBEITC010000066.1:0-11892 GCA_040375075.1 Planctomycetota bacterium
CGTCGCGCGCAGGCTGCGCTCGCCGCGCGCGACGGCGTCGGACGGTTCGCTGACCCACAGCGTCGTCTGGTGGCTCGAGGCGAAGCCGTGCTCGCGGGCGCGGTCCTGGCGATCGACGACCTGCGCGAAGTCCGCGACTGCCATCGCCGCCACCCATCGGGCGGCGGCTGCGGTCGCGATCGTCTGCGGCAGCCACAGTGGCCGCTCGGCGTCGACGAGCCGGGCGGCTCGCTCGCGCCAGATGCTTCGCACGTGCTCGGCCATGCGTGCGCGCGCCGAGGCATTCGCCGCCGCAGCGGTGAGTTCGGTCTCGCCGCGGACGACGACGGCGTCAGCCGCCGGATCCTGCGCCAGCAGGGCAAGGCAACACCAGAGAGAGGTCGCGGGCGTCGTCATCGTGATCTGGACGATGCCACTGCGCCTGGCGGCGCGACTATTCGCGATTTCCCGCGAATCCGCCGCTCAGGCCGTCGGCCGCCAGGGCGCCAGCCGGAACGCGACGCCGGCAGCTTCGACCCACTGACCGCCGGCCACCGGGTGCTCGGCGTCGAACGGCGCACCGTCGATGCGCCCCCCGCCAGCGGCGGCGACACGCACCTGGCCGTCGGCGCCAGCGAACAACTCGACTTCGCCCTTGGCCGTAGGGACGCGGACATGGGCATCGGCCCCAGGGCCGATCAGGATGCGGCCATCGCGGCCGCGGTCCTTCATCAGCAGGATCGCCGCACAACCGGCGACGGCGAAGCCGCCCTGGAGGCTCAGGCGCGCCGTCAACGACCGCGGCGACGGCCGCTCGTAGACGAACGCGAACGCCGGGCCGAACTGCACGCGGTCACCGTGCGCGAGCGGGCGCCGCTCGACGCGCTCGCTGCCAACGCGCACTTCGCCCTCTTCGGCGACGACGACGTCCTGCAGGCCGCCGTGGAAGCTCATGCTGCGGCGCACCGACGCGTGGCGGCCGGCGAGGTTGGCGAGCACGGGCACGTCGGCCCGCGCCTGCCGCAGTCCACCGAACGACGCGCCCTCGCCGCGCAGCACCAGGAACTCGCCGGCGTCGTCGACGCGCAGCACGAAGCCGCCATCGAGGCCCTGGGCGCGCGCGAGTTCCTGCTTCATGTCGTGGATCCTCGTGCGCAGCAACCGCGATGTCGCGGGCAACTCCGCCAACTTGCGTCCAGCGCCGACGCAGTCGCCCGCGGCCAGCAACTGGCCGGCGCGGTCGAGCAGGGCGCGGCGAGCCGCCGGATCGGCGGCGGGATCGCCGCCGACACGGTTGCCGGAACTCGCGTCTGCGGCCTCCGCGGCGGCCAGCAGGGACAGGCCGACGCCGCCGCCCACCCACGCCTGCAACTGCCGGGCGATCGCCAAGGCAGCGCGGCCATCGGCCTCGCGCAGCCGTTCGTGGCCGCGCGCCAGCAACCCGGCGACCGCGGCCTCGCGCACGACCACGGCGCGGCGGACGCCAGCGACCACCGGATCGAGGGCCTGCTGCAGTGCGTCCTCGAGACGCCCCTCACGCAGCGCCTTCTCGGCCCGGGCCAGTCGGATGAATCGTTCGAACATGCGGCGCATCGACACGGCGAGATGCCGCGCCGACGCCGCATACGCTGCGGCACCCGACTATTGCCAAATCCACGACGGCCGAACGATGACGGCCCCCCGGATGAGGCCGACGCCGGCTACTGCCAGTTCGTCGCGACCGAGCCGGCGCCGGCGGCGCGGGCCTTGGTGAGGCACGCCTCGGCGATGGCGAGGAAGGCGCGCCGGTCGGGAACATCCGACGACGGGATCGAGCACATGCCCGCCACCGGCGCGATGCCGCTCTTGCCGACGAGGCGCTTCTGCAGCGACGCCAGGATGCGCTTGGCGAGGATCTCCGCGCCGTCCGGGCCGGTGCCCGGCAGCAAGAACAAGAAGACCGTCGGCGAGAAGCGCGCGAGCACGTCGATGTCGCGGCACTCGTTGAGGAACACGCCGGCGGCCTCGGCGAACACCAGCTTGCGTTCGACGCCTTGCAGGTTCGCGACGCCCGCGCCGAGATCGACGAGCAGCAGCGAGAGCGGCAGGTGGAAGCGGTGCGCGCGCTTCCATTCCTCGTCGAGCTTGAGCGTCGCGTACGGGCCGTCGAACAGCCCGGTCTCGACGTCCTGCAGGCGCTGGGCCAGCGTGTCCTCGCGCTCGAAGCGCAGCAGCCGCTGCAAGCTGGTCTCGCCACCCGTGGCGCCGAGCTTGGGCTCGAGCTTGGCCAGCAGGTCGTCGACCGGGACGCGGCGCGGCATGCCGACGGGGCCACCCAACGCCTTGGCGTCGAGCTCCTTGCTGGCGGCGTGCCACGTCAGGGCGGCGTCGGCGAGCACGAAGCGCGTCAGCTGGAAGCCAACGCGGTCGTCCTCGTCGACGACGACGTACACGGCGAGGCCCTTGGTGTCCTTGAGGGCGCGGACGCCGCTGAACACATGGCCATTGGGCAGCGCGGCACACTCCGCGGCGCCGGCGCGCGAGTCGACGACGACGATGTCGCCGGCGGTGGCGGCAGCGACCGGTTCCTTCGCCGGCGCGCCACCAAGGTGAGCGGCGAGCGCATCGCGCACCGCGTCGCGGGAACCGATCCAGAACCACCGCTTGCCGTTCGCCATCGCAGTCTCCCACTAGGCCACGGCGCAGGGCCGCGGCGGGTATCGAACCGGAGCCGGGCAAAGGGCCCACCGCGCGGCGGCAGGCCGGACGCCGGTCGGGCGCGCCGTCGTCGGCGCGCGCAGCGACCGGACGCGCAGGATCAGCGCTTGCTGAACTGCGTCGAGCGACGCGCCTTGTGGCGGCCGTACTTCTTGCGCTCGACCTTGCGCGAGTCGCGCGTCAACAGGCCGTTCTCGCGCAGCAGCTTGTCGAAGTTCTCGTTCTCCTTGACGAGCGCGCGGGCGACGCCCAGGCTGATCGCGCCGGCTTGGCCGTTCGGGCCGCCGCCGTCGACGTTCGCCCAGATGTCGTAGTTGTTGCGCGTCTCAGTGATGACGAGGGGCTGCACCGCAGCGCGGCGCGTGTCCTCGGTCACGAAGAACTGCTCGAACTCGCGGCCATTGACCGTGAACTTGCCGGTGCCCGGCTTGATGCGCACGCGCGCGGTCGCCGTCTTGCGACGGCCGGTGCCCCAGATGTACGGGTTGTTGACTGCCACGATTCAGTTCCTCGTCTCGGGATCTCGTCTCGGAATCTCAGTTCGGTGCGGGATTGCGCTCAGGCGCGGCCCGCAGGCTTCTGCGCCTTGTGCGGGTGCGCGGCGCCCTTGTAGACCTTCAGGCGGCTGATCATCTTGGCCGCCAGCTGGTTCTTCGGCAGCATGCGGCGAACGGCCAGGCGGATCAGCTCCTCGGGCGACTTCGCCAGGTATTCCGCGAGCTTGATGCTGCGCAGACCGCCCGGGAAGCCGGTGTAGTACGTGTACTCGCGCGTCTCCGCCTTGTTGCCCGTCACCTTGACGCGCTCGGCGTTGATCACGATGACGCCCTCGCCGACCAGCATGTACGGCGTGTAGTCCGGCCGATGCTTGCCCATCAGCAGGGTGGCGATCTCGGTGGCCATGCGGCCAAGGGTCTTGCCGGCGGCATCGACCACGTGCCAGGTGTTCATGGCCTTGTGTCGGTCGGCAACGGTGGCGAGGGTGGTCTTCGTCATGACGGTCGTCGCTGCGCGGCCGCACGAGCGGCCGAAGAATGGGGTGCAGGAAGGTAGCGATCCGCCCCACCATGTCAACGGCCGATATGGCCATGCGCGCCGGCGGGCGGTCCCGGCGCTGGTGCGGCCACGGCGGCCCTACCCACCGGGGTCAGGCCAACCGGGTCCGACCAGCCGGGTCAGAACTGCCGGGTCAGAACTGCCGGATGCTCATCGTGTTGGTGAGACCGGTCTGACGGACGGTGCCGGCGATCTGAACGATCCGGTCGCCGGACTTGACCAGGCCTTGCTGCCGCATGATCCGGTCGCCGTCCAGGGTCAGTTCGTGGCTGGTGCGGCCCGGGGGGATCTTCTGCGGCACGATGCCCCAGGTCAGCGCCAACCGCTGCATGGTCCGGGTCGACGGCGTGAACGCGACGACGTGCGTCGGCGGCCGCTCCCCCGCCAGCATCTGTGCCGTCGTGCCGGTCTCGGTGTACACGGCGATCAGCTTGGCCTTCGCCTCGAAGGCGGCGTACGCCGCGGCGCGGACGGTCGCCGACGTGACGTCGGAGTTCGGCGTCTGGTTGCGGCGCCGGCGATCGTTCATCGCCGAGTACACGTCGCGCTCGGCCGTGCGGATGATCTTCTCCATGATCCGCACGCTGCGGACCGGGTGCTTTCCGGACGCGGTCTCGGCCGAGAGCATCACGGCCGAGGTGCCGTCGTAGATCGCATTGGCGACGTCGGAAGCCTCGGCGCGCGTCGGCCGCGGGTTGAGGATCATCGACTCCAGCATCTGCGTCGCCGTGATCACCGGCTTGCGCGCGTTGTTGGCGAGCTCGATCAACCGCTTCTGCACCGGCGGAACCGCCTCCGGGCCGAGTTCGACGCCCATGTCTCCGCGCGCGACCATCAGCGCGTCGGCGACGGCGAGGATCTTCTCGGCGTTGCGCACCGCCTCGGGTCGCTCGATCTTGGCGATGATCTGCACGTCGGAACCGGCCTTCGCGATGTGCTTGCGCAGGTTGATCACGTCCTGCGCCGTGCGCACGAACGACAAGGCCACGAAGTCGACGCCCTGCTTCAGCACGCAGCGCAGGTCGGCGAGGTCCTTGCTCGAGAGGCACGCCGCCGAGACCTTGCTGCCCGGCAGGTTGATGCCCTTGAACTGGTGCAGCATGCCGCCGTACACGACGCGCGTTTGGATCGTCGGTCCCTCGACCTTGATGACGCGCACCTCGAGGTTGCCGTCGTCGAGCAGGATGCGCTCGCCCGTCCGCACGTCGTCGGCCAGCCCGCGGTAGCCCGTGCCGATGCGGACGGCGCCCTGGCCCAGCATCTCGCCGACGACGCCGGGCGTGACGTCGATCATCAGCTTCGAGCCGCGCTTGAGGTAGATCGGCTCGGCGTTGCGCAGGCGGCCGACGCGGATCTTGGGACCCTGCAGGTCGGCCAGGATGCCGACCGCGCGATCCTGCTTGCGGGCGACGCGGCGCACGCGCGCGACGATCGCAGCGATCGTGTCATGGTCGGCGTGCGCGCAGTTGATGCGGAACACGTCGACGCCGGCCTGGATCAACTGACTGACGACCGAGTCCGAGTTGGATGCAGGTCCGAGGGTCGCGACGATCTTCGTGCGGTTGTGCCAAGCCATGCGCGGATGCTCCGTTGTGGGTCGTGCGTGGCGCGCGGCTCACGCCGCGCGGACGAACGGGGCGAAGGTTGTAGCGGGCGCGCCGACAAGGAAAAGGGCGCGATGGCCCAGCGACGCGATCACGCGCCGAAGGTCGCCTTGTTCTTTTCCCACCACTCCTGCCAACGCGCGACGGCGCGCGCGCGCGCGTCCTTGCCGCCGGCGGCCTCGAACGGGATCTTCTGGCCGGTGACCTCGCGCAGCGAGCGCCACGCGGTGTCGCGCACGTACTCGTCGCCGTCGACGAGCCCGCCGAGCAGCGCGTCGACGACGTCCGCGCGCTTCCACGACGCGAAGCCCTCGACGACCAGCCGGCGCACGAACGGATCGGCGTCCCGGGTCATCGGCAGCAGCAGCGGCACCGCCTCGGCGCTCTTGCTGCGGATCAGGTCGTCGACGCCTTCGAAGCGCACCGCTGGATCCGCGGACGCGAGCTTCTTGGCCTGCTCGGCGAACGCCGCCGGCGTCACCGGCGGCGCGGCCGGAGCGGGCGCCACCACCTCGGGCGCCGGCGCGTCGACGGGCGACGGCGCTGGCTTCGCATCGGCGATCGGCGCGGCCGGGGCGGCAGCGCGAACGGCGCCGAGTTGCTCCAGGATGCGCACCTGACGCTGGCGCAGGTCCTCGAGCAGGGGCCGGTAATCGACGGTGGCCTCCTGCTGGCGAGCGACGCCGGCAGCGGCGGTCGCGAGGTCGTCGAGGCGCTTGCTCAAGTCTGCACGGAACTCCTCCGCCTTGGCGGCGGCCGCCATCAGCGCATCGGTATCGGCGCGGCGCGGCACGCTGTCCAGGTCGAGCGCCATGCGCGCGACCACCTGGCTGTCCGACTTCATCGACTCGGCCTGCTGGTCGAGACGGGCATTGAGGCCCTGGGACACCTCGGTCAGCCGCTGGTCGACGAACAGCGCCGTCGCCAGCGCGGCGACCGCGACGAGGACGGCGACCAAGGTGACGCGGCCCTCAGGCGGGGCCGCGGGCGTTCGGGGCGCGGGCGCCAGCGCCGACGCAGCGCCGACCGCGGCCTCGCCGCGCAGCGCCGTCAAGCAGCACGCGCCAACCGTCTTGCCGTGGCGCTGGCTGGCACGCCCTGCGCCGACGTCACCCTGCGGCACCGAGGTGCCACACAGATCGCAGAACAGGACCTCGACTTCGCCTTGCTCCATGTTGCTTCGCCGTGCCGCGACGGGGCTTCCCGCGCTCGCACCCAGAAAGGCAATAGTCCGGTTCGCTCGTGGCGATACCAGAGGCGCGCCGAGAATCCCGTGCGCACCACCGTCGCGCCAGGCGCCGCAGAACAGACGACGCGCCCGCCGCCGCAGCCGCCGTGCGTCGTGCAACCGGCGGCGCGTCCGGGCCTAGCGCGGACTGCATCCCCCCGCCGCGCTACGGACGAAAGCCACCTCGCATCCAGGTGTTTTCCCTCGTCTCGTAACCATCAACCCATGCGCACCGCCACGCACCACCACCGGTCGCACCAACTGTCCACCAACCTGACGCTGCTCGCGCTCGCACTCCTCGGGGTGCTCGCCGCGCTGCGCTGAGCGGTTGCCCGGATCACACCGAGTCGCAGCGGCTCGCCCGAGCGCGCACACGGACCCGATGCGAAGCTTGCCCGGCCGCTGCTTCGCCGACAGAGTTCCCCATCACGCGGCCACACGCCGCGCCACGACATGGAACACGCGCTGACGCTGCACGGCGTCACCAAGCGGTTCGGCTCGTTCACGGCGGTCTCCGACCTCACGCTCGAGGTCCCGACGGGGTGCATCTACGGCTTCCTCGGGCAGAACGGCGCCGGCAAGACGACGACGATCCGCATGGTGATGAGCATCTTCCGGCCTGACACCGGAAGGATCTCGGTCCTCGGCCACCCGGACGCCGAGGCCGTCAAGGACCGCCTCGGCTACCTGCCGGAGGAGAAGGGCCTCTACAAGAAGATGCGCACGGCCGAGATCGTCGCGTACTTCGGCAAGCTCAAGGGCATGGATCGCAGCACCGCCGACCTGCGGGCGCGCGAACTGCTGACCCGCTACGGCCTCGGCGACTGGCTCGACAAACGCTGCGAGGCGATGAGCAAGGGCATGGGCCAGAAGGTCCAGGTGCTCGGCACGATCATCCACGAGCCCGACCTCGTCATCCTCGACGAGCCGTTCAGCGGCCTCGATCCCGTCAACCGCGACGTCATGCGCGACCTCATCCTCGACATGAAGCGCATGGGCCGCACGGTGATCTTCAGCACGCACGGCATGGAGCACGCCGAGCAGATCTGCGACTACGTGATGATGATCCACAAGAGCCGGCTGCAGTTCGCCGGCACGCTCGCCGAGGTCAAGCGCGGCCGCGACCGCGGCATCCAGCTCGACTACGACGGGGACGGCGCGGCGCTGACCGGCCTGCCCGGCCTGTCGCGCCTCAACGACCACGGCAAGTCGGCCGAGATCTTCCTGCGCCCCGACGCCGATCCGCAGCAAGCGCTGCGCTGGCTGCTCGACAAGGTCGCCGTGCGGCGCTTCGACGTCCGCGAGGCGTCGCTGCACGAGATCTTCGTGCGCACGGTCGACGAGGCGGAACGGCGGCTCGCCACGACGGGCAAGGAGCGCTGACCATGGCCAACAAGACCCTTCTGGTCGCGCAGCGCGAATACCTCGAGAACGTCCGCACCAAGACGTTCTGGATCGGCATCTTCATCGTGCCCGTGCTGCTGGCCGGCCTCGTCGGCGTGTCCGTGCTGCTGCAGAAGCTGCGCGAGGTGCAGCGTTACAGCGTCGTCGACCTCGGCGGCGGCGAGCTGATGGCCCGCGCAGAGCGCGAGTTCCGCGCCGGCGACGCGCGCGCCATGTGGCGAATCGCCCAGCAGATGAAGGACGACCCCGCGCTGGCCGGAATGCGCCAGGGCGGCGGCGCCGACGGCGAGCCTACCGGCGAGCAAATGACCGCCGTGCTCGACTGGGCCGCGCGCCAGGATCCCACCGAGCTGGCCAAGCTCGGCGACCTCGGCGCCAGCAAGCGCTTCACCTTGGTCTCGCCGCAGGAACTCGGCGTGATCGCGACGGCACCCGAGGAGGTGCAGCGCGAACTGAGCCAGCGTGTCCACAAGGGCGAGCTGTTCGCCTACTTCGTGCTGGGCGCCGACCCGGACACCACGGTCGACGACTTCCGCTACGTCTCCAACAACTTCACCGACGACGCGCTGCGCCGCGGCTACGAGGCGGCGCTGACCCGCATCGTGCAGAGGGACCGCATCACGGCGGCGGGCATCGCGCCGAAGGTCGCCGCGCACATCCAGCAGCAGGTCGCCTGCAAGCAGCTGCAGGCCGACAGTGCCGGCGGCACCACCGTCGTCAAGAAGGAGAACGTCGTCGACCAGTGGGCGCCGGTCGGCTTCGTCTACTTCCTGTGGATGGCGATCCTCGGTGTGGCCAGCATGCTGCTGACCAACACCGTCGAGGAGAAGAGCAACCGCATCATCGAGGTGTTGCTCAGTTCGGTGAGCCCAGGCCAGCTCATGCAAGGCAAGATCTGGGGCATCGCCGCCACCGGCATGACGATGGTCTTCGTCTGGATCCTCTTCGCGCTGGCGGCGGCGTGGACCGTGCCGCAACTGCTCGGCATGTCGGGCGGCGGCGTCATCGTCGGCGTCTTCAAGGCGCTGCAGAACGGCGGCTACCTGCTGTCCTTCGCCTTCTACTTCCTGGCCGGCTACCTGCTGTACGCCGCGATCCTGGTCGCCATCGGCGCCGCCTGCAACACGCTCAAGGAGGCGCAGAACCTCACGCAGCCGGTGATGATGACGCTGATGATCCCGATGCTGTCGATGGTGTTCATCGGGCAAGAGCCGAACGGCACCGTCGCCAAGGTGTTGAGCTGGATCCCGTTCTTCACGCCGTTCACGATGATGAACCGCGCCGGCGGCCCGCCGGCGACGTGGGAGTACGTCGGCACGTCGGTCCTGCTGCTCGTCACGATCTGGCTGACGATGCGCGCCGCCGGGAAGATCTTCCGCGTCGGCGTGCTGATGACCGGCAATCCGCCGAAGCTCAAGGAGATCCTCGGGTGGCTGCGCCAGTCGTGACCGACGCTCCCGGCCCGGTGCTGGTGCTCGGCGGCGGCCAGGGCATCGGCGCCGCCGTCGCCGCCGCCTACCCGCGTCAGGCGGTGGTCTGGACGCGCCACGGCGGCGTCGACGCCGCCGACCCGGAGTCGCTGCGGGCGGCCTTCGCAGCGTTCGAACGGTCGCACGGCGCCCCCTACGCGCTGGTCCACACCATCGGCGACTTCGCCGAGAAGCCGCTGCTCGCCACCGACCTGCCGACGTGGCGGCACATGTTCACCAGCAACCTCGACACGGTCTTCCACGCCGTCCAGGCGATCGTGCCGGCGATGGTGCGCGCCCGCCGCGGCCGCGTCGTGCTGTTCGCCGCCGCCGGCGTCGACAAGGACCGCGGCATGCTGCGCGCGCCTGCCTACTTCGCCGCCAAGGCGGCGCTCGTGCAACTGGCTCGCTCGCTGGCGCTCGAGGTCGCCGGCGCGGGCGTGACGGCCAACGTCGTCGCGCCCGGCCTGATCGACCACCCCCACAGCCACCGCGACAGCCAGGCGCGCATGCTGCCGCGCGTGCCGGCGGGGCGGTTGGGCCACGTCGACGACGTCACCGGGATGGTGCGCTACCTGCTCTCCGACGCGGGGGCGTACGTGACCGGGCAGGTGCTGACGGTCGACGGCGGACTGCAATCCTGAGCCCTCCGACCGCAAGGCTGTCTCGGATGCCGCTGGCAGCCGTGCGGTCCGCGCGGTAAACCGCTGACTTCACCCCGGTTTCAACCGCAGGAATACGACGATCGAACCGACGATCCTTTCCCCGACGGGCCTGGACCTGTCGCTGCTCGACGAGGACGCGGTCCGCGCCACCCAACGCCTGATCAAGTCGGGCTTCGAGGCATACCTCGTGGGCGGCTGCGTGCGCGATCTCCTCCTCGGCCGCGCGCCCAAGGACTACGACATCGCGACCGAAGCGCGGCCGCAACAGGTCAAGCGTGTCTTCCCGCGCAACTGCCGCATCATCGGCCGGCGCTTCAAGCTCGCCCACCTGCACTTCCACGGCAACACCAAGATCCTGGAGTGCTCGACCTTCCGCCGGCCACCGGAGCAGGCGGAAGAAGGCGAGGACGTGCTGATCACGCGCGACAACGAGTTCGGCACGTCGGAGGAGGACGCGCTCCGCCGCGACTTCACCGTCAACGCGCTGTTCCTCGACCCGACGCGCGACACGATCCTCGACTTCTGCGACGGCCTGCGCGACCTCAAGGCGCAGCTGATCCGCACGATCGGCGATCCGCGCGTGCGCTTCCGCGAGGACCCGGTCCGCATCCTGCGCGCCGCCAAGTTCGCCGGCCGCCTGGGCTTCGCCATCGAAGCCGAGACGTTCCAGGCGATGTGCGAGACCAGCGAGGATCTCGTGCGCAGCGCGCCGCCGCGCGTGCTCGAGGAGATCCTGCGCCTGCTGCGCGGCGGCCATGCGTTCGACAGCTTCAAGCTGTTGCGCGAGGTCGGCGCGCTGCGCGTGCTGCTGCCGGTCGTCGCCGACTTCCTCGACCGCGCCAACGCGGACGAGCGCACCGACTTCTGGCGCACGATCGACGCGCTCGACCGCGCGGTGCAGGACGGCCACACGCCGCAGAACGGCGTGCTGCTCGGCGCACTGATGGTCGGCCCGGTGCTCGGCAAGGCCGCGCGCAACCCCGACCGCAGCCCGTCGCTGGTCGCCGAGGACCTGCTCGGCCCGTTCTGCGCCGCGCTGCGCCTGCCGCGCAAGGACACCGGCTGCCTCAAGCGCATCTGCGGCGTGCAACACCGCTTCGTCCAGAACGACGACGAGAAGCGCTACCGCGTCGAAGGCTTCGTGCACGGCCCGTACTTCCTCGAAGCGCTCGATCTGTTCGCGCTGCGCGCGGACGCGCTCGAACTCGCGCCCGAGGTCGTCGGCCGCTGGCGCGAGACCGCCAACGAGCTGCTCGGCGGCATCGACCGCCACCGCGACGACTTCGGCAGGAACGACGACGGCGGAAACGACGGCGGCGGGACCGACGACGAGCCCGCGCACGGTCGCAACGACACCGACGCCGCGGTGGAACCGACCGAAGCCGTCGGCGACGACGCGCCGACGTACGACGAAGACCGCGCCAACACCGAGGCCGCGCTCGCGGCCGAACCGATCGCCGACGACGCCGCGCCGAGCAATCCGTGGGAACAGCCGGGCGAAGGCGGCAACCGCCGTCGTCGCCGACGCCGTCGCCGCGGCAGGGACCGTGGTCCGGACGACGCGAATGCGGCCATGGCGACGCCTGTGCCGCTTGGCGGCGACGCCGACGAACGGGGCGAAGACGAGGATGCGCCGCCGTCGCTGCGCGCCACCGCGCCGCGCGCCGAGGGCGCGGACTCCGCCACGGCGCGCGCCGCTGGCGCCGAGGACGCGGACGTGATCGTGCCGGTCGACGCCGAGGACGAAAGCGACGTGGACGTCGCGCTCGACGTCGGCCTCGACGTCGGCC
>JBEITC010000272.1:0-5549 GCA_040375075.1 Planctomycetota bacterium
GCCGCTGCGATGGCGGCGTCGCCCGCCGGGGCCAAGCTGCAGCGCGGCGAGGCCGCGCCGGACTTCGCCTGCGCCGACGCCAGCGGCACGACGCGCGCGCTCGGTGACTACCGCGGCAAGCACGTGCTGGTCTGGTTCTATCCCAAGGCCGACACGCCCGGCTGCACGGCGCAGGGCTGCGGCCTGCGCGATCGCTTCGCCGACTTCATCGACCGCGGCGTCGTGGTGCTCGGCGTGTCGGTCGACGACGCCGCCGCCAACGCCGCGTTCGCGCAGAAGCACGGCTTCCCGTTCCCGCTGCTGTGCGACGTCGACCGCAAGCTGGCGCTGGCCTACGGCGCCGCCGAGGCCGCCGACGCGAAGTTCGCGCGCCGCGTGGCTGCGTTGATCGGCCCCGACGGCAAGGTCGTGCAGTACTGGAGCAGGGTCGACCTGGCGACGTTCGCCGAGCAGGCGCTCGCCGCGCTGCCGCTCTGAGCGGCGCGCCGGCTGGCGGCTCAGCCGCCGAAGAGCCAGAGCGCCAGCACGAGCGTCCAGGCGATGTTGAACGCCTGGCCGCCGAGGAAGGCGATGGCGGGACGGCCGCCGCCGAGCCGGAACAGTTCGCCAAGGCGCGTCTCCAGCCCGATGCAGACGAAGGCGGCCGCGAACCACGTCTCGCGCAGGCCCTTGAGCGGCTTGCTGGCGGCCTCGGCCACCGCCGGCGCGAGGAGGCTCGAGAAGACGATCGAGGCGAGCACGAAGCCGATCACGAACTTCGGGAAGCGCTCCCAGACGACCTTGGCGGAGGGCCGCTCGCGCTTCGCCGTGCCGTCCTTGCCGCCGCGCATCGTCCACCAGATGGACAGCACGAAGGCGGCCACGCCGATGAGCACGTTCTGCGACAGCTTCACGATCACGCCGACCTTGGTGGCGTCCTTGCCCAGCTGCTCGGTCGCCGCGGCGACGGAGCCGCTGGTGTCCAGCGTGCCGCCGATCCATGCGCCACCGACCGCCTCGGAGAGCCCGAGCTCGCGCACGGCCATGGGCATCAACACCATCATCGGGACGGCGCAGAGCAGCACGACGGAGGTGACGTAGGAGAGCTTCCTGCGATCGCCCTGGATGGCGCCACACGCGGCGATGGCGGCGGACACGCCGCAGATCGACACCGCGGTCGCGAGCATGACGCCGAACTCGTCGTCGACCGCGAGCTTCCGCGCGAGTAAGAAGCAGGCGTACCAGACCACGGGGATCACCAGCGCGCCCTGGATCAGGCCTGGCAGGCCCGCCTTCATCATCTCGTGCAGCAGGATGGTGGCGCCGAGCAGGACGATGCCCACCTTGATGAAGAACTCGGTGCGCACGGCTTCGCGCAGCCACGCCGGCGTCGGCAGCGCGTGGCTCCACAGCATGCCCAGCCCCAGGGCGAAGACGACGTACTCGATGCCCCATGCCTTGGCGCCGGCGTGGCCCGCGAGCCATTGCGCCAGCCAGCCCAAGGCGAAGACCACGGTGGCGCCGCCGAGGAACCCGACGACGCGCCGGCCCAGCGATGGCGCGAGCGCGGCCGCGGAGATCGCGAGGAACACGGCCAACAGCGTGCCGCTGAGCGCCAGGTTGTCGGCGGTGAAGGCCTTGGCGGACTCCGCCATGCCGCTCCAGCCGAGCGATGGCATCTTCGGGTTCCAGCCGAGCGCGACGGCGGCCAGGACCGGCACGGCGGCGAGCACGGCCAACCAGTCCTCGTTGCGCCACCAGGGCTCGCTGGACGGAGCCGGGGCAGGGGTCGCGGGCGCAGCGGCGTTGGCGGGCATTGCGGCAGTTGAGCCGTGGTCGGCCGCGAATGCGACGCGGGATCGGCGGCCGTGGCGCCCTTCCGGATTCGCCGCGCGTGCCGCCCGGCGCCCGCGGACTGCCTGGTCCGGCAGGCGGCCGGCGAGCATCGCCATTCACCGCGCCGCATCGACGACGCGGCCCTGGTCGTCGAGGACGAGGTCGTGGCCGTCGCTGCGGCGGATGCGGCGGCACGGCGCGTCCGTCGCCACGTCCTGCGTCGAGCGGATCGTGCCGTCGTGTTGCACGACCCCGTTGATCGCGCGCGGATCCAGCGCAGCCGTCGCGACCAGCCGAACAGCAGCGCGAGCGCCGTGACGATGCCGTTGGCGTAGCCGTGAACGGCGTCGCGATCGACGGTGCAGACGAGCGCGCGGCCCTCTTCCCGATCCGTGCGCCGCGAGAGTAGCGCAGCGGGCGGTTGGATGCGCGCGCCCGTTCGGGCAACATGGCGCGACCCACATGGCCAACCCTCGCGTCTACTTCGACATCACGATCGGCGACAAGCCGACCGGCCGCATCGTCTTCGAACTCTTCGCCGACGTCGTCCCCAAGACGGCCGAGAACTTCCGCGCGCTGTGCACCGGCGAGAAGGGCATGGGCCAGTCGGGCAAGCCGTTGCACTACAAGGGCTGCGGCTTCCACCGCATCATCCAGCAGTTCATGTGCCAGGGCGGCGACTTCACGCGCGGCAACGGCACGGGCGGCGAGTCGATCTACGGCGCGAAGTTCCAGGACGAGAACTTCCAGCACAAGCACACGACGAAGGGCCTGCTGTCGATGGCCAACGCCGGCCCGAACACCAACGGCTCGCAGTTCTTCATCACCACGGTCGTCACGCCGTGGCTCGACGGCAAGCACGTCGTCTTCGGCAAGGTCGTCGAGGGCATGAAGGTGCTCGACGCGATGGAGGCGACCGGCTCCCGCTCGGGCAGCACGTCGGCCGACGTCGTCATCGCCGACTGCGGCGAACTGAAGTGACCGCCGCGCCGGCCGCGTCCGGCCGGCGTCCCAACCGATGAACCGCCGCGCCGTCTTCTGGACGCTCGCCGCCCTCGCGGTCCTGGCCGCGGTGGGGCAGGCGTGGTCCATGCGGTGGACGTGCGACGACGCGTTCATCTCGTTCCGCTACGCCCAGCACTTCGCCGAAGGGCACGGCCTCGTGTTCAACCTCGATCCGGCGGAGCCGCCGGTCGAGGGCTACACGAACTTCAGCTGGACGATGTGGCTGGCGCTCGCGGCGGCGCTCGGCATGACCGACGGCGCGCTCGAGGCCTGGGCGGGCTTCTGGGGCGTCGCCTGCCACGGCGGCGTCGTGCTGCTGCTGGCGGCGATGGCCTGGCGCGCGTCCGGTGGCCGCGCGCTCGTGCCGGTCGCCGCGTGCGGCTACGCCGCGATCCATCACGCGGCGTCGCTGGCGCCGGCCGGTCTGGAGACGGCGCTGTTCGTGCTGCTGGTCACCGCGATGCTGCGCATGTGCTTCGCGCTGAAGTGCGCGCGCGCGGCGTGGCTGCTCGGCTTCGTCGGCGTGCTCGCCGCGCTGACGCGGCCCGACGGCGCGATCCCGTGCGCGGTGGCGGGGCTGTTCGTGCTGCACGACGCGCTGCGGCGCGGCGACTGGCGGCTCGTCGTCGGCTACGCCGCGCCGTTCCTGCTGGTGTTCGCGCCGTACCTGCTGTGGCGGCACGGCTACTACGGCCACTGGCTGCCGAACACGTTCTACGCCAAGTCCGGCGCCGACCCGCATCCGGCGGCCGGCTTCGTCTACGCGCGCGACTTCTTCGTCTGCTACTGGCCGCTGCTGCTCTGCTTCCCGCCGCTCGCGTCGTTCGCGCTGCGCAAGCCCGACCTGCTGGCGACGATCAGCCCGTTCCTCGGTCGCCGGCCTTGGCTCGCCGTGTTGGGCTTCGTCGGCGGCTACCTCGCGTTCGTGCTTTGGGTCGGCGGTGACTTCATGTTCGGCCGCTTCCTGCTGCCGATCCTGCCAGCGCTGCTGTTCGCGCTCGACCTCTGGTGCCTGCGTTGGCGCGCGGCGTGGCTGCCGCCGGCGCTCGCCGCCGTCGTCGCGCTCGGCTGCGTGTTCCGCGTCGAGCCGCCCGGACTCGACGACCCGCGCAACGACGTCTCCGACAACCGCCGCATCTCGCTGCCGTGGATCGGGCCGTTCCGCGAAGCGTCCGAATGGCTGCGGCCGGTGTTCGCCGGCCTCGACGTGCGGCTCGCGATCGCCGGCGGCCACGCCAACGTCGCGTACCGCTCGCGCGCGCCGATCGCCGTCGAGTGCGCGGCGGGCCTGACCGACGCGCACATCGCGCGCTTGCCGGTGCCCGTGCGCGGCAAGCGCGGCCACGACAAGCCGCGCGATCCGGGCTACCTCGAACGCCGCGGCGTGCACTTCATGCTGGAGACGAATTACCAGGGCGGCTTCGGCGTCGTCGACACGTGGCGCGACGTCACGTTCCCGGCGCCGCCGATCGGCTTCCCGATGCGGCTCGTCACCTGGGACCGCGAACTGATGGCCGAGCTGCGTCGGCGCGTGCCGGGGCTGCTGGTCGGCGACTTCGAGCAGTTCCTCGATGCCTACCTGAAGGACGTCGCGACGAAGCCCAAGGACGTGGTCCGCGCCGACTACGCGAAGTTCACCGGCTTCTACTTCGCGCACAACGACGATCCGGCGCGCAAGGCCGCGTTCGAAGCGGCGCTGCGCTGACCACCACGGCGTCGCGTCCCGCTCAGCCGCGGCGGCGCAGCAGCAGGCCGGCGGCGAGCAGCGTGATCACGCCGATCGCGCCGACCAGCGTGGTCGGCTGCCGCCACCACGGCGTGTCGGCTGGCGCAGCGGTGGTGTGCGGGTGGGCGCCGCCAGCCGTTGGCGTCGCCGTCTCGCCGTGCGGCGCGCTCGGGACATGGGCCCAATCGACGACCGGCAGGTCGTGGTGGGGCGTGCCGTGCGCCGGCGCGGACGACGCGTGCGGATCGTGCGCCGGCGCCGCGGGCGCGTGTGGCGCGTGTGGCGCGTGCGCGTCGTGATCGTGGGCATCGTGCGCCGGGTTGGTCGTGCCATGTGCCGGCGTGGTCGCCGGCGTCGCCGGCGCGTGCGTTTCGTGTCCGTGCGCATCGTTCGCGTGCGCATCGTGCGCCGGCGCAGCCGCCGCTTGCGCGTCGTGCGGCGGCTTGGTCGCGTTCGCCGCCAGCGGCGCATCGTCCGCCAGCCACTCGAGGTCGCCGGTCGTCACGTCGTAGACGGCGCCGACGAGCAACAGCCTGCCATCGCGCGCGGCGACGCGCAGCAGTTCGCTGCGGGCGCGGGCCTCGGCCATGGCGCGCCGCGTCTGGTGCTTCGCGGCGAGGTCGACGACGTCGCGACCGTTCGCCTCGTGGCGCGCGGCGGCGACTGCCGGTTCGAGGCGCTGCAGCAGCGTGCGCTGGCTCGGCGTCAACGTCGGATCGCCGGGGCCGGCGGTGGCGGCGCGCAGGGCGCCGCACTGCGTGTGGCCCAGCACGACGAGCAGCGCCGTGCCCTGCGCCGCGAGCGCGTGTTCGGCGGCGGCGAGCGCATCGTCGGTCACCGCAGCGCCGGGCATGCGCACCACGGCGAGTTCGCCGAGGCCGGCGTCGAACAGCCGCTCGGGCGCGACGCGCGCGTCGGTGCAGGCGAGCACGACCGCGAACGGCTGCGCGCCGTGGACGAGTTGCTGGCGGCGCACCGGTCCGGCCGCGCCGGTCGGCTGGCC
>JBEITC010000106.1:0-9768 GCA_040375075.1 Planctomycetota bacterium
CAGCGCGCCGACGCCAGCGAGCAGCAGGCGCGGCAGCGCGCCGGTCACCAGCGCGCCGACGACGAAGCCGACGAGGCCGCCGGCCAGCGCCGTCGCCGCCGCGGCCGTTGGCCACGACATGCCGCTGCGCAGCGCCCGCGCGCCGACCATGCCGGCGACGGCGATGGTCGAGCCGACGGCGAGGTCGATGCCGCCGGCGACGATGATCCAGGTCGCGCCGACCGCGGCGACGCCGACGACGGCCGTCTGCAGCAGCATCAGCTCGTGGTTGGCCCAGGTCAGGAACGGCGCGCCGGCCGACGCGGCGAACAGCAGCCACGTCGCGCCGAGGCCGAGCAACGGCCCGCCGCTGCGCCAGCCGCCGCGTCGCGCGCCGCCGCCGCTCACTGCAGCAGCCTCGCCACCGCCGGCTCGTCCATGTTGGCCTTGGTCGCCAGCACCGCGCCGGTGTCGACCTGCGGCGCAACCGGCTTCTTCGCGATCAGGTCGGCGAGCGCCTGCACCGACAGGTCGCCCATCTTGCGCGGGTCCTGCACCACGAGCGCGTCGATGCCACCGTTGCGCAGGCCCTCGACGAGCGGCGGCGAGCTGTCGAAACCGACGAAGCGCACCTTGCCGCGCAGGCCGAGCTGTTCGAGCGCCTGCAGCATGCCGGCGGTCGCCGACTCGTTGCTGCAGAACACGCCCTGCGCCTGCTGCAGCTTGTCGGCGAGGTTGAGCGCCGTGTTCTTGGCTTCGCCGATGGTGGCGCCGGCGTAGCGGTTGTCGACCAGCACCTCGAGGCCGGCGGCCTTCGCGGCGGCGAGGAAGCCCGCTTCGCGCGCTTCCGTCGACGCCGAGCCGACCTGGTAACGCAGCAGCACGACCTTGCCCTTGCCGCCGACGAGCTCGGCGAGGCGCTTGCCCGCGAGCTCGCCGCCGGCGCGATTGTCGGTGGCGACGAAGCTGGCGAAGTCGACGCCGGGCGTGCCGTCGAGGTCGCTGTCGAAGATCACCACCGGGATGCTGCGCGCCTTCGCCGCGGCGACGGCAGGCGCCAGCGCCGCGTGATCGAGCGGCGCGAGCGCGAGGCCGGCGACGCCTTCGCTGACGAACTGCTGCACCAGCTGGATCTGCTGCGCGCGGTCGTTCTCCTGCAGCGGGCCCTTCCACACGACGTCGAGGCCGGTGCGCGCGCCGGCTTCCTTCGCGCCGCCGGCGACCGCCTGCCAGAACACGTGCGTCGTGCCCTTCGGGATCACGGCGACGCGCGGCGCGGCGGTGGCCGCGCCGGCGTCGGGCTTCGCGGCGGTGGCGGCGGGATCGCTGCCGCAAGCGGCGAGCAGCGACGAGACGGCGACGAGGGCGAGGGCGCGGAGCATGCGTGGACGAGGACGAAGGGCGCGATGCTAGCGGCCCGTCCGGCGCGTTCACGGCTCGTCCCGGGCCGACTTCCTTACGAGCAATGGCGTAGTCCGGTTGCGAACGTCGGCCACCTGGGGGGCTTCCAAGGGTGGGGTAGGTTCCGTTGCCCTGATTCCCGCCGCGACGGCCGCGGCGGATCCCCTACTCGTTTTCCCCAAGCATGCTGACCTTCGCCTCCTCGTCCAACGGCCTCGTCGACACCGAGAAGGCCGTCGCCGCCGCCATCGCCAGCGCTGCTGCCGGCAAGGACCTAGGCGCGTGCCGCCTCGTCGCCTTCCACATGACGATGGGCCACGACCACCGCAAGGTGGTGGGGGTCATCAAGGGACTGGCTCCCAATGCCCGCATCGTCGGCTGCACCTGCGCGGGCGTCATCGGCAAGGAGGGCGCCGACGAGAGCATGCGCGCGTTCGCGGCGATGCTGGTCTGGGGCGACCCGGGCGAGCTGACCGTGGCGACGCACCCGAAGTTGGAGGGCGCCAACTCGCACGCAGCCGCCGCCCAGATGGCCGGCGAGGTGCTCAGGGCCGGCAAGCCGCAGTTCGTCATGTTCCTCGGCTCGGGCATCGACATCGACTGCGACGCCGCGATCGCCGGCATCGAGTCGAAGCTCGGCGACGGCGTCACCATCTTCGGCGGCACGTCGGCCGACAACATGAAGGGCGTCGCCAGCTACCAGCTGCTGGACGACGGCGTGCACGAGCACGCGGCGGTCCTCATCGGCTTCCACGACGCGAGCCTGCAGGTGCACACGCAGGCCTCGCACGGCTTCGTGCCCGCCGGCGTCGAGCTGCAGGTGACCAAGTCCGTCGGCAACCACGTGCACGAGCTCGACGGCAAGCCGGCGTGGCAGGCGTACACCCGCGGCCTCGGCCTGCCGGAGACCGCGACGCCCGCCGGCACGATCCCGCCGGGCGCCGTCGGCGTCCTGCTCGCGCCCGCCGTCGCCGCCGAGTACGGCGACTCGCACCTGCTGCGCGTGATCACGCGCAAGCTGCCGGACGGCAGCTTCCTGATGCCGGTCGCGAGCCCGGCGGGCACGCGGTTGTCGCTGATGCGACGCGACGAGGCGCGCATCTTCCGCAACCTCGACGTGATGATGAAGCAGGTCCGCGCCGCCATCGGCGCGCGCAAGGTCGTCGGCGTCTTCCACGCCGACTGCGGCGCGCGCGGCCGCCTGACGCTCGACCGCGTCAGCAAGGACGAGATCGTCAAGGAGATGCAGAAGCCTCTGCACGAGGACGGCCAGTGCCCGGCGTGGCTCGGCATGTACGGCTTCGGCGAGTTCGCCCGCCTCGGCGGTCGCAACACGTTCCACAACTACACGACCGCGCTGTACGTGATCACCCGCCGATGACCCCGACGCCGGGCAACCCCGGCAGCCCGGACGGGGGCGGACCCCAGTCCGAGCTGCAGCGCACGGTCGGCATGCTGCTGGCGACCCAGCAGAAGCTCATCGACCTGCGCCACCACCGTGACCGCGAGCTGCGCGTGCTCGACGGCATCGTGCGCTTCAGCGAGCGCATGTCGACGGCGGGGGACCTGGCGCACTTCTGGGAAGCGGTCGCGGACGCGTGCGTCGACAGCTTCGACTGCGAGACCACGATCGTGCTGGAGATCGCCGGCCCGGACACGCGCCTGCTCGGCCTGCGCGGCCCCGGACCGGAGCAGCCGTCGCAGCTGGCCGGGCTGCGCCGGCTGCTCGAGGCGGCGATGGCGCGCGGCGCGGGCTTGATCGACGCGGCGACGCTCGCCACGTGCGACCTCGGCGCGGAGCCGTTCGCGGCGATGATGTTCGCGGCGGTCGCCGGCGGCGGCCGTTCGCGTCGGCTGATCGTCGCGGCGGTGACCAACGAGAAGGAGCCGTTCTTCCCGCCGATCGACGCGGCGGCGGAGCCGCGCTTGCGCCTGTTCGCCACCCAGGTCGCGGCGCTGCACGAGATGCAGGAGTCGCGGCAGCAGATCCAGAGCCAGTTGTCCTGGCTCGATCGCGCCCATGCGGCCCTGCGCGAGAGCGAGGACAAGTACCGCCACGTCTTCGCCGACGCGGTCGAAGGCCTCGCGCTGATCCACTGCTCCACCGGCATCGTGCGCGACGTCAACGCCGCGCTCGCGCGGCTCTGCGGCGCTGCGGTCGAGGACCTGGTCGGCAAGACGCCGCCGTGGCCCTCCGCGTGCCGCGACGAGGGCGGCATCGTCGAGGTCGAGCTGACGATGCGCGAAGGCGGCAGCGTCCCCGTCGAGGTCAAGACCTCGCGCATCGAGTTCGGCAGCGAACGCTACCGCTTCTGCGTCGTCACCGACCTGCGGCCCCGGCGGCAGGCCGAGGCCGAGCAGAGGCGGCTGCAGGAGCAGATGCAGCAGATGCGCAAGATGGAGTCGGTCGGCCGACTCGCCGGCGGCGTCGCGCACGACTTCAACAACCTGCTGACGGTGATCAGCGGCAACGGCGAGCTGCTGCGCTTCGCGCCGCTGGACGACGAGCAGCGCCAGATGATCGAGGAGATCCTCGCCGCCAGCCGGCGCGCGCAGGCGTTGACGCAGCAGTTGCTGACGTTCAGCCGCAAGCAGGTGATCCGCCCGCAACCGGCCGACTTCAACACGCAGGTCGGCGACGCGCTCAAGCTCTACCGCCGCTTGATCGGCGAGGACGTCGAGCTGTCGTTCGCGCCGTGCGCCGAGCCGACGCCGGTCGTCGCGGACGCCGCGCAGATCGGCCAGGTGCTCGCCAACCTCACGATCAACGCGCGCGACGCGATCCGCGCCGCCGGCCGGCCGGGCCGCATCGACGTCCGCACCGAGCTCGCGCGCGATCCGGCCGGCGCGCCGGCGGGCGAGTACGTCCGCCTCACCGTCGCCGACAACGGCGTCGGCATGGACGCGGCGGCCCTGCAGCACGTGTTCGAGCCGTTCTTCACCACGAAGGGCGTCGGCGAGGGCACCGGTCTCGGCCTCGCGACCGTGTTCGGCATCGTGCAGCAGAACCAGGGCGCGATCGCGTGCGACAGCGCGCCGGGCGCCGGCGCGACGTTCACCGTGCACTGGCCGCTGGGCCGCGAGCGGATCGCCGTCGCCTCGTCGTCCGCGCCGGCGCGCGCCGGCAGCGGGCGCGAGCTGGTGCTGCTCGTCGAGGACGACCGCGGCGTGCGCGAGTTCGCCAGCACGGCGCTGCGCGGCCAGGGCTACGAGGTGCGCGCCGCCGAAGGCGCCGACGAGGCGCTGGCGTGGCTCGACGGCGAGAACCGCAAGCCGGCGATCCTCGTGACCGACGTCGTGATGCCGCGCGTCAACGGCAAGGCGCTCGCCGAGATGGTGCGCAAGCGCCTGCCGGCGATCCCGGTGCTGTTCGTCTCCGGCTACAGCGAGGACATCCTGGCGCAGCAGGGCGTGCTCAGCGCCGACGTCGCGCTGCTGGAGAAGCCGTTCACCGTCGCCGAGTTGTCGACGCGCATCCGCGCGATGATCGACGGCGCGCCCGCGTAGGCGCGGCCCGGAGACGACGACGGCCGGAGCGTCGCCGCCCCGGCCGTCGCGCGCGCGTCAGGCGCCGCCGCCGTCAGAACGGCGCGACGTAGCTCTGGATGCCGTTGCTCACCGTCAGGCCGAAGGCGTTCTGGCCGTTGGGCAGGCTGTTCGGCTGGACCAGCGCCGCGGTCTGCGCGTACAGCAGCGTGCCCGCCGGGACGCCGGCCGGCAGCGCGAACGTGAACGTCGCCGTCGACGAGAAGCCGACGTTGGCCTGCGTGTAGTCGAGCGTCGTCACGTAGGCGCTGCAGCCCGGCGCGCCGAGGAAGCCGAGGTCGAGGCCGGCCGCGATCTGGCCGAGGCTCAGGATGTGCATCGCGATGTAGACGCCGGCGGCCGGCGCGAACGGCGGCACGTCGGTCGCGGTGTACGTGACGATCGTGCCGGCCGAGGCCGTCGAGACGGGGCTCGGCGCCGCGGTCATCGCGAGGCTGCGGGCGTTCGTCGGGCTGGTCACGATCGGCAGCGCCGTCGCGAGGGCGAGGCTGCCGCCGTCGGCCGACGGGCCGACCGGGCCCCAACCGATCAGGTGGGCGCTGCCGTAGATGCTCGACGCGTTGCCGTCGACCGTCACCCAGACCATCGTGACGATGCCGTTGGTCAGGTTGAGCTGGAACTGCATCGTGGAGCGGTTGATGGTCTCCGGGCTCGCGTAGCTCTCGACGTCGTCCCAGGTGAAGTAGGCGATCACGTCGCTGCCGACGGTCGCCTCGTGGTACTTCACCGTGCCGCTGCCGGCCTCGCTGCTGTTGTAGTCGTGCCACGAGAAGAAGCCCGTGGCCGGCGCGTCGAGGAACCCGGCGACGTCCGGCGAGTAGCTCACCGGCGCGATGCCGTTGTTGGCGGCGTGCGAGATCATGCCGTTGCCGTGCACGTAGAGCACGGACACGGAGCCCGACGGCGTCGTGAACGGCACGCTCGGCGCGACGGTCACCTCGCTGTCGTCACCGACGGCGAGCGAGCCCGCCGTCGCCGGCGGCGCGACGAACGTGCCGCCGCCCCAGATGGCGAGGTAGCTGGCGCCGGCCGGCGTCAGCGTCAGCGACTGGCCGTTGAGCACGGTCGGCGCCGACGAGCTGTCGGTCAGGAACTGGTAGAACGAGTCGCTGACGTCGTAGCAGCCCTTGCCGTAGCTGTCGTGGTAGGCCGTCACGCACGGCGTGACCGACTGCGCGAAGCCGCCGCCCGCGGGCGTCAGCGTGACGGTCTTGCCGCCGAGGTCGAACGAGCCGGCGAGCATCAACTCGCGCATGTACTGCGTCGACGACGTGTTGCCGCCCGCCGACAGGTCGACGTCGGCGACGAAGGCGATGCCGTTGCCGGCCGACACGCCGGTCGAGGTGTCCGCCGCGGTCGACTGCGCGTTCGGGCCGTAGGTGAACACCACGTCGCCGTTGGCGAACAGCTGGCACTGCACGTTGAAGATCGGGGCCGTGGTGCCCCATTCCCACGCGTTGGCCCACGTGATCACGAAGCGGCCCGGGATCGTGTCGTTGAAGTACACGCCGGCGTTGTTCGCGGCGAGGAACTCGAGGTCGGTCCACATCGGCGCGATGCGCGGCGCCTGGCCCGCCGCGCCGGCGAAGACCGCCTGGCTCGGGTAGCCGCTGTTGGTGCCGTTCGTGGTGGCGCCGTTCGACAGGTAGACGACGCCGTTCGTCGAGACCTGCGCGTGCGTGTACGTCGCCGCGAGGCCGCCGAGCGGGAACGTGATGTTCATCGCCTGCGGCGCGAACACGACGTCGTCGCCGAGGCCGAGCAACGTGCCGTACTGGGATTGGAAGCACTGGGCGTGCGCCGCCGCAGCGAGCAGCGGCACGGCCGCCACGAGTGTGAGTGAGCGAAGCGTCGTTTGCATGATGGCCGGCCTGCATCGGCGTCCGTGGTCCGAAGGCGTAGTCCATCCGGGCCATGCTGCTGCCCGCGGCGTCGACGCGCCGATGGCGTCGAACGTGGCGATCCGTCCCATTCCGGGATGCTCCATCGTCGGCTTGCGGCGGCGTGCCTCCGCGGCAACGATCCTGCCCCGCCATGCGCCTCGACAGCCACCAGCACTTCTGGCGCTACACGCCCGACGAGTACGCGTGGATCGACGCGCGCATGCGCCGCATCGCGCGCGACTACCTGCCGGACGACCTGCGGCCGGAGCTGGCGGCGGCCGGCGTCGACGGCTGCGTCGCGGTGCAGGCGCGCTGCACGCTCGCCGAGACGGAGTTCCTGCTCGACTTCGCGCGGCGCGATCCGATGGTCAAGGCGGTGGTCGGCTGGGCCGATCTGTGCGCGCCCGACGCCGCCGAGGTCGTCGCGCGCCTCGCGCGCGAGCCGAAGCTCCGCGGCCTGCGGCACATCGTCCAGGCCGAGCCTGACGACTTCCTGCGCCGGCGCGACTTCCAGCGCGGCGTCGCCGCCGTCGGCAAGGCCGGGCTCGTCTACGACGTGCTGATCTATCCGCGGCAGCTGCCGGCGGCGCTCGACTTCGTGCGCGCGTTGCCCGACCAGCCGTTCGTGCTCGATCACCTCGCCAAGCCCGACATCGCGCGCGGCCAGCGCGACGGCTGGGACGCGCCGTTCCGCGAGCTCGCGCGCTGCCCCAACGTCAGCTGCAAGGTCAGCGGCCTCGTCACCGAGGCGAAGTGGGGGACGTGGCGGCCCGAGGACTTCCGTCACTACCTCGACGAAGCGCTCGACGCGTTCGGCGAGGACCGGCTGATGTACGGCTCCGACTGGCCGGTGTGCCTCGTCGCCGCCGACGACTACGCGGCCGTGCACGGCCTCGTCGCCGACTGGGCGCAGCGGCTGTCGCCGGCTGCGCGCGAGAAGCTCTTCGGCGGCAACGCCGCCCGCATCTACGGCATCGCATGAACGACACGTACTTCGTCACCGGCGCGCTCGGCTGCATCGGCGCCTGGGTCGTCAAGCAACTCGTCGAACGCGGCGACCACCCGGTCGTCTTCGACCTCGGCGGCGACCCGCGCCGCATCCGCGACGTGCTCGGCCAGGACGGCCTCGCCAAGGTCCAGTTCGTCGCCGGTGACATCACCGACCTCGACGCCACCAAGCGGGCGGTCGCCGCCTGCAAGCCGCGCGCGCTCGTGCACCTCGCCGGCCTGCAGGTGCCGTTCTGCCGCCAGGATCCCGCGCTCGGCGCGCGCGTCAACGTGCTCGGCACGATCCACGTGTTCGAGGCAGCGCTTGCCGCCGGCGTCACGCGCGTCGCCTACGCCAGCTCGGCGGCGGTGTTCGGCCCGA
Organism: Planctomycetota bacterium; assembly: GCA_040375075.1. Classification (GTDB taxonomy): domain Bacteria; phylum Planctomycetota; class UBA1135; order UBA1135; family UBA2386; genus UBA2386. The sequence continues at coordinate 8,179 of JBEITC010000106.1, forward strand.
GCGAGGACGACGGCGTCGCCGTCACCGAGCACACCGCGACCGCGCCGGTCACGCACTACGGCGTCTACAAGCAGGCCAACGAAGGCACGGCGCGCATCTACTGGCTCGAGAAGAAGCTCAGCAGCGTCGGCCTGCGGCCGCTGACCGTCTACGGCGTCGGCCGCGACCAGGGCATGACCGCCGGGCCGACGACGGCGATGAAGGCAGCTGTGCTCGGCCGCCCGTACCAGATCGCGTTCTCCGGCCCGACCGACTTCGTGCACGTCGGTGACACGGCGGCGGCCTTCCTGCAGTGCGCCGACGGCGGCCCGGCCGGCGCGCACGTGTTCAACCTGCACGGCGACACCGTCGACGTCGCCGACGTCGTGCTGGCGATCGAGGAGGAGTGTCCCGCCGCGCGCGGCAAGCTGTCGATCGCCGGCCCGCGCATCCCGATCCCGTCGCACCTCGACGACGGCGCCATCCGCGCGCACTACCCCAAGCTGCCGCACACGCCGCTGCGCGCCGGCGTGCGCGCGACGATCGCGCGCTTCCGCGAACTGCACGCGCAGGGCGCGCTCGACACCCGCGATCTGCCGTCGGCATGATGCGGCGATGCCGCGCTCGTCCCGTGCGTCCGTCGTCCTCGCCGCCGTCCTCGCCGGCTTCGTCGCTGCGGCGTCGCCAGCACAGCAAGCGCCGGTGAGCGGCTTCCTCGCCAAGACGCTCGCGCACCACGGCCGCGACCACCGCTACGTCTGCTACGTGCCCGCCGGCGAACGCCCGGCCGCCGGTTGGCCGCTGGTCGTGTTCCTGCACGGCATGGGCGAGTGCGGCGACGACGGCTGGTTGCCGACCGAGGTCGGGCTGGGTTCGGCGATCCGCCGCGCGCCGCAGCGCTGGCCGGCGGTCGTGCTGTTCCCGCAGAAGCCGGACGCGCAGAAGCAGTGGGCCGACTACGAGGAGCTGGTGTTGGCGATCGTCGCGGCGACCGAGAAGGAGCTGCCGATCGACGCGACGCGTCGCACGCTGACCGGCCTGTCGCAGGGCGGCGCTGGCACGTGGGTGATCGGCGCGCGCACGCGCGCGATGTGGCAGGCGTTCGCGCCGGTGTGCGGCTATGGCGAACCCGCCGCGGTCGCCGACGGGCTCGCCGGCGCGCCGGTCTGGGCCTTCCACGGCGAGGACGACCGCGCGGTCGCCGCCGCGCAGAGCAAGAAGCTCGTCGCCGCGGTCGCCGCCGCCGGCGCGGCGCAGCAGGCGGGCATCGCGCCGCTGCTGACGCTGTACCCGGGCGTCGGCCACAACTCGTGGGACAAGGCCTACCGCGACGAAGCGCTCGCCGAGTGGCTGCTGGCGCGGCCCGAGTTGCGGCAGGCGGTGCCGTACCTCGCCGACCCGCGGCGCATCACGGCTGCTTCCATCACCGTGCGCGAGGCGATGGCTGCCGACGGCGGGCCGCCGTTCGCCGCGACGACGACGGCGACGTGGCGCTTCGACGGCAAGACCGTGGCGTGGGAATGGCAACGCGCGCACCGGGAGCCCGCCGGCCGCGACGGCCCGTCGCCAGCGCCGCGCGCCGGCGCCATCGCCGGCAAGCCGGTCGCAGCG
>JBEITC010000586.1:0-2085 GCA_040375075.1 Planctomycetota bacterium
ACGGTGCTGGCGAGGCTGGCCGACCGCGGCCGCAAGCGGGCCGGCCCACAAGGCAGGGCCCGCGCGCGCCTACTCGGCGCGCCGTCCTTGGCCCCGCGGCAGCGCCCGGCGCGCCGCTGGCTGGGGGACGTGTTGGCGCTGGGGAACCAGTTGGCCCGGGGGCACCAGTTGGCAAGGGGGCACCAGTTGGCCCTGGGGCACCAGCTGGCACGGTGCTGGCGAGGCTGGCCGACCGCCGCCGCAGCCGCATCCCGTCGCAACCGCACGCGACGCCACAGCCGTGGGCGGCACCGAAGCTGCTGGCGGGAAAGAACGAAGCCCAGCGGCAACCGAGGTTGGCGCTGGGCTTCTTGCTTGGCGAGGACGACGGGAATCGAACCCGCAACCACCGGATCGACAGTCCGGTACTCTAACCAATTGAGCTACGTCCCCACGTTGGGGGCGGGGGATCCTAGCTAGGCCGTCAGCGGAAGCAAGCACGAAGTCCGCGGCCCGATGTCGGCGTCCATACGCCGCAGCGAGCGTCGGCGACCTGCCGCCGGCGCAGCGCGGGTGGGGGCTGGGAGCGGGCTCGCCGCTCCATCGCGGGCTCCATCGCGGGCCCCATCGCGGGCCCCATCGCGCACCCCGCCGCGCACCCAGCCCGTCGGCGTCGGCGACCGCTGTCGGCGTCCGGCGCGCCAAAAAAAGCGGCCGCCGGGCTCACACACCCGACGGCCGCAGCGACTCTTCGCTCTCTCGTCAGAGCAACGGCTGCATCCCGACCCTTGCGGGCCGCGACACAGCCGCCGCATCGCTGGCGCGGCGATTAGGTCATGATGGCGGTCGCACAAGAACTTCCTGACTCCGGCATGTCCCTCCCCTCGCCCGCCACCCACCTGCGCCTTGGCTTCGCCGGTCCCACCGGCCTGTCCGAGCCGCACCTGTCGGTCGACGGCATGACGCCGCACGGTCCGAATCTCTCGCACTGGCCGGGCAACCGCACCCCGCCGGCCTGGAAGGCGGACCTCAGCACGGGCATCGCGCTGCGCTTCGCGCGCGCCGACGCCACCGCCCAGCAGGCGTTCCTCGGCGACGTCGAACTGGTCTGCAACGACCACTACGACACCGATGGCTTCGGTTCGCTGTTGGCGATCCTGCGGCCCGACGTCGCGTTCGCGCGCGAAGAGTTGCTGCTCGCCGCCGCCGCGACCGGCGACTACGGCGTCTGGCAGTCGTGGCGCGGCTTCGCCGTCGACCGCACCATCGCGCGCCTCGCGGCGCCGGAATCGCCGGTGCGCGGCGTGTTCCATGGCGTCAGCGATCCCGACGAACTGGCGCTGCGCCGCTACGAGTGGCTGCTGGCCAATCCCGAGAGCGTGCTCGACCGGGTCGGCCAGTTCCGTCCGCTGTACGCGGACGAGATGGCGCGCGTGCAGCACGAGATCGAGCGCGGGCTCGCCGGCGCGGTCGAGCGGCGCATCTGGCCCGAACTCGGCTTCGCCGTGCTGACGACCGAAGGGCCGAGCCATCGCATGACGCTCAACACGCTGGCGAGCGCGTACCGCGTGCTGCACGTCCAGCGCGACGCCGACGGCGTGCGCTACCGCTACCACGACCGCACCGAGAGCTGGTTCGAACTGGTGACGATCCGCACGCCGACGCGGCGCGATCTGCGGCCGGTGGCCGCGCGGCTGGCGGCGCTCGAACCGGCGCGCGATGGCGCGGCGTGGACGGCGGACGCGCCGAGCGAGCCGATCCCGGAGTTGTACTTCGGCGTGCCGAGTCGTCAGGAGTACGGCCAGCTGACGCGCGAACTGCGGCCGAGCGCGTTGCGGCCGGAGCAGGTGATCGCGGCGTTCGTCGATGCGTTCGTCGCGCCCTTGCAGTCCTGAGCGCAGACGCTTCAACATCGCGCCCGATGCTCCGCCGGCCCCTTCCGTCGCTCGCCGTCGCCATGTCCCTGGCCGTGTGGGCGGGCGCGTGCTCGCAGGACGCTGCGCTCGACCAGGGACTGCGCGTGGCCGCAGTCGTCGGGCTCGACGCGCCGGATGGTCCGGCCGTCGACGCGGCCGCGGCCGCCGTGCGCACGAGCGCGGCGAGCGC
>JBEITC010000093.1:0-10437 GCA_040375075.1 Planctomycetota bacterium
GCGACCGGCAGGCGCTCGAGCGCGACGCGAGCGCGCACGCCCGGCAGGCGCTGCGCGAAGCTGTTGCCGCCGGCGCGCGGCGGCACGCTGGCGAGGATGTCTTGCGGCGAACGCGCCTCGGTCGACGCCCACTCGTCGCGGCCGCCCCACAACGGGCGCGGCGTCTGCCCGGCGGCGCGCGGCGTGTCGCCAAACGGCAACCGCACCAACGTCGATGGCAGCCCGCGGCCGCCGGTCGCGACGTACGTCGCTTCGCCGACCACCACCGCGTCGGTCAGCGCGAACGGCGCGCCGACGAGCCACGGCCGGCCGTCGCGATAGAGCGTGCCGAACGTCCAGTCGAGCGCGAGCACCGCCGGCTGCATGCCATCGTGCGCGACCATGCCCGTCGGCGAGCCCGGGCCGATGTCGACGAGCGGAGGCAGTACGTCCGGATAGTCGGTCGGCCACTTCGCGCTGCCGATGCGCCAGCCGTAGTCGACGCCGCTGACCAGCGCCAGCAAGCGCGTCGGGCGGTACCACGGCAGCCCCATGTCCCACTCCATGTCGGCGTCGTAGACGACGACCTCGCCGGTCGGCAGCGCGACGGCGTCGTACGGGTTGCGGAAGCCGGTCGAGATCAGCTCGAACTCCTTGCCGTCGACGTCGCACTGGCAGACCCAGCCGCCCGGCGGCGAGATGCCTTCCCAATACTTGTGCGGGTCGTCGAGGCGCGGCTGCAGCCGGTCCTCGGCCCAGTTCGTCGGCACGCGGCTGCGCGCCAGTTGCGGCATCTTGGTGTGGTTGCCGGCGACGACCAGCAGGTGCACGCCGTCGGGCGCCACCAGCACCGAGTGCGGCCCGTGCTCGCCAGCGCCCTCGAACTTGCGCAGCAGCTCGACGCGGTCGAGCACGTCGTCGGCGTTGGTGTCGGTCAGGCGGTAGAGACCCGAGTCGCCGCCGTTGACCACCGCGTACAGGGCGTCCTTGTGCCACAGCAAGCCGTGCGCGCCGCCGAGCTGCACCGGCACGCGCTCGATCGTCGACAGCTCCCCGAGCGCCTTGGCGGGCGTGACGCGGTACAGGCCGCCCTCTTGGGCGCTGGCGTACACGCGACCCTTCGGATCGGCGCCGAGACCCACCCAGCTGCCATAGGCCTTCGGCACGTCGACGATGCGCGTGATCGGCGCATCGCCGACGGTGAACATCGCGCGCGTGTCGACGACCGCGACCTGCGGCGCGTCAGGACGCGTCGCGGTGGCGAAGGAGCTCGCGTCGATGGTCCGCGACCACGGCAGGCCATCGCTGCCGATCGCACCGACCACGGTCGCCGCCGCGAACCCGGCAGGCGCTGCCACCGCGGCGTTCCAACCGTCGGGATCGTCGGCGCTGACCTGCCACGACGCATCGCTGCCGACGCCGGCATCGGCGCCGCCGACGCGCCAGGAAACCTGTGCGGCGAGGCCCGCGGCACCACCGTCGTTCCAGCCGTGCACGGCGACCACGTTGTCGCCCGCGCGCAGTGCGTTCTTGACGTCCAGACGCAGCGGCCGGTCCCACGCGTCGCTCTCGCCGACCTTGGCGCCGTTGACGTAGACCTTGCAGTGGTTGTCGCAGGCGACGACCAGCTGCGCGCTCTCGGGGGCCTGCGGCAGCGTCACGACGCGACGGAAGAACAGCTCGTCGTCGGCGTCGGCCTTGTCGTCCCAGATCCAGTTCGTCGCCGGGCCGGCGGCGACCTTCTGCTCCTTGGCCATCGCCTCGACGCGCAGCAACGCGCGCACCGCCGGCGGCGTCGGCACGGCGACTTCCATCGCCGCCGCATCGGCGAACTCGCGCAGCGCGAGGTCGCGCACGTAGAGGCTCGCCGGCGCGCCGCCATGCAGCTGCAGCGCCAGCGCGCCGTTGCGCGGCGCCTGCGCGCGCTCGTCGACGAACGCGGTGACGACGCGACCGTCCCACTCGTGCCAGCACAACGATCCCTTGGCGACGATCCGCAGCACGTGCCACTGCGCGAGGTCGCGCCGGCGCGGCGAGGCGAGCGCGCCGACCACCTGCTTGCCGGCGTCGGACCAACGCACGAACTGGCCGTGCTGCGCCACGATGCCAGCGCCGTGCTCGTCGTAGAGCATCGCGGTGTACTCGGGCTGCGGGTGCAGGTCGCACTGGTAGCCGCCCATGTCGCCGCCGGGCAGTTCGCGGCTGCGGTACTGCACGCCGCCGTTGTTGTCGCCTTCGAAGCGCACGTGCGCCGTGAGTTCGAAGTCGCCTGGCGTCTTGCCTTCGAGCACGAGGAACGAGTTGGCCCGCAGGTCGCGGCCGACCGACGATCCGACGAAGCCACCGTGCTCGGCGCGCCAGATGACGCCATCGCCGCGCCAGCGCGTGCCGGACCCCGGGTCGACGAACTGGGACGGAGCCTGGGCGCCGATGGCGACGGCGAGGAACGATCCGACGAAAACAGCGCGCATGGGAAGGCCCAATGTCACCGCCGTTTCGGGGGCTGTCCACGGCCTGGATGTACCGTTCCCAACACGAATGCCTCGGCCGCGCTAGCCTCTGGCGCATGCGCTCCCTCGCCGTCCTGTGCGCGCTCTTCGCCGCGCTTCCCGCCAAGGCCGACACCTTCTGGTTCGCCGAGCCGAGCTCGACGCCCGAGGCGGCGGACAACGCCGTGCGCGACTGCCTGCGCGGCGTGCTGGTCTCCGAGGACGCCGCGAACTACGTCGTGCGCGTCGTCGGCGGCGAGATGACGATCGCGAAGAGCTCCGTCGTGCGCATCGAGAAGGACGACCTGACGGTCGAGGCCATCGCCAAGTCCGAGGCCGAGGCCAAGGACGCGCTCGCCGCCGCCGACGCCGCGCGCACGCAGCGTCAGGCCGAGAGCAAGCTGCTGCGCGAGGTCGCCGTCGCCGAAGCCTCGGCGCGCAAGGCCGAGGCCTCGCCGATCGCCGTGCTGCCGCCGCTGCCCGCGGCCGCGCCCAGCATGGGCTTCGCCCGCGCCGGCCTGAGCAAGCGCGACCTCTTGCGCGAAGCCTCGATGACCTACCGCGAGACGCGCGACCGCGAGCTGCTGCGCGTGATCCGTCAGCTGCGCCGGCTCTGAGCGCATCGCCGACCACGGGCGACAGGCTCGCTTCGTGACCCTGGTGGCCGCGAACGCGGCCGCGCGGGCGCTGACGCCGACAACGGCGACTGGTGCCGCGCCGCCCGTGCGGCCATGATCGGCGCGTCTCCAACGCCGAACGCATGCGCCACGCCACGATCGCCGTCCTGTTCTTCGCCGCCGTCGCCGCCTGCACCAAGCAGGCGCCGCAAGCGGCCCCCGTCGACCCGCTCGCGACGCCGCTCGGCCTCGCCAACGCCAAGCTGGTCGAGAACGCCGACAACGCGCTGAACGTCGCCAAGTTTGTGCTCGGCAAGCAGCTGTTCTTCGACCCGCGGCTGTCGGGCACGGGCACGATGGCGTGCGCTGCCTGCCACCTGCCGGAGAAGGCGTTCACCGACGGCAACGCCGTGTCCAAGAAGGACGACGGCAGCATGAACACGCGCAATTCGCCGACGATGCACAACGTCGGCTACCTCGACCGCCTGTACTGGGACGGCCGCGCCAAGACCCTCGAGGGCAACGTGCTCGCCGCCTGGAAGGCGCAGATCGGCGGCAAGCCCGAGGAGGCGAGCAAGCGCCTCGCCGCGGTGAAGGAGTACGCCGACGCGTTCCAGGCGTCGTTCGGCGCCGGTCCGAGCGAGGACACCATCGTCAAGGCGCTGTCGTCGTTCCTGCGCGGCCTGCGCAGCGGCGACTCGGCCTTCGACCGCTGGCAGGCCGGCGACGAGAAAGCCGTGTCCGACACCGCCAAGGCGGGCTACGCGCTGTTCACCGGCAAGGCCGGCTGCATCGTCTGCCACACGCCGCCGCTGTTCACCAACAAGCTGTTCCACAACGTCGGCATCGGCATGAAGGCCGAGAAGCCGGACGTCGGCGCCGCCGGCGAGAAGGCGTTCAACGACCCGGCCAGGACCGGGCAGTTCAAGACGCCGACGCTGCGCGACGTCGCCAAGACCGCGCCGTACTTCCACGACGGCAGCGTCGCGACGCTGCGCGACGCGGTGAAGCTGATGGCGAGCGGCGGTCTCGACAACCCCAACAAGGATCCGCTGCTGATGAACCGCGACCTCAACGACGCCGAGATCGACCAGGTCGTCGCGTTCCTCGAGACGCTGAGCGGCAACGTCGCCTGGACGCCGCCGGCCGTGCCGAAGTGACCCGCTAGACCTTGCCGGACGCGGCGAGCGCTTCGAGCTCTTCCCACCGCGCGTAGAGCGCGGCGATCGCCGGCAGCAGGTCCTTCCGCTTCTTCGTCAGTTCGTCGAAGCGGTCCTTGCCGGCGGCGGCATAGGTCGCCGGGTCGTTGAGCCCGGCGTCGACGGCGGCGAGTTCGCCCTCCGCCGTCTCGATGCGCGCCGGCAGGCCGGCGAGCTCCTGCTGCTCGCGCGAGCTCAGCTTGCGCGACTTGGGCTGCGCCTGCTGGGCCGCCTGCGCCTGCGCCTTCTGCCGCGCCTTGGCCTCGCTCTCCTGCCGGGCCTTCTCGGCTTCGGCCTGCTCGTCGGCGAGCCGCTCGAGCAGCAGCGACAGGTCGCCCTCGTGCACGCGCGCGTGCCCGCTGCCGTCGAGGTGCACGATGCGCGTGGCGATGCGGTCGAGGAACCAGCGGTCGTGGCTGACGACGATCGAACTGCCCGGGAAGGCCAGCAGCGCGTCCTCGAGCGCGCGCAGCGACGCGAGGTCGAGGTCGTTGGTCGGCTCGTCGAGCACCAGCACGTTGCCGCCGGCGCACAAGAGCTTGGCGAGCAGCACGCGGTTGCGCTCGCCGCCGGACAGCGAGCCGATGCGCGCGTGCTTCATCGCGCCGGGGAACAGGAACTGCTCCAAGAACGTCTCGACGCGCACGCCGCGGCCGGCGACCACCACGTAGTCGTTGCCGCCGGCGACCTCCTGCAGCACGGTCTTGTCCGGCGACAGGTCGGAGCGCGACTGGTCGATGCCGGCGTACTTCACCGTCGGCCCGATCGCGACCGTGCCCTGGTCGGGCGCCAGCTGGCCGAGGCACATCTTGAGCAAGGTCGTCTTGCCAGCGCCGTTGCGGCCGACGATGCCCAGGCGCTGGCCCGGGCCGAGGTCGAGGTCGAACGGCGTGAGGATCGTGCGCTCGCCGAACGACTTGCCGACGCCGCGCAGCCGCAACACGAAGTCGCCCAGGCGCGGCCCCTCGGGGATCGCGAACTCCAGCTCGCTCGCGTTCGGCGGCGGCGCGGCGGCGACGAGCGCGGAGTGGCGGTCGATGCGGGCCTTGGCCTTGGTGGTGCGCGCCGGCGGGCCGCGCTTCACCCACTCGGTCTCGCGCCGCAGCGTGTTGAGCCGCGCCGACTCGTGCTTGGCCTCGCGCTCGAGCCGCTCGGCGCGCTGGACCAGGAAGCTGCGGTAGTTGCCCTCGTACTCGTGCAGCGTGCCGCGATCGAACTCGACGATGCGGCTGCACAGACGGTCGAGGAAGTAGCGATCGTGCGTGATCAGCACGAGCGGCACGTCGCGTTCGAGCAGGAACGTCTCCAGCCAGTCGGTGACCTGCGCGTCGAGGTGGTTGGTCGGCTCGTCGAGCAGCATCAGCTCGGGCTCGGACAGCAGCAGCCGCGCGAGCGCGACGCGGCGCTTCTCGCCGCCGGACAGCTCGCCGCAGCGCGCCTCGGGGCGATCCATGCCGAGCGCTTGCAGCAGCGCGTCGGCGCGATGGTCGACGTCGTGGCCACCGAGCCGTTCGAGCTGCTCGTCGAGCCGCTGCTGGTCGCGCAGCAGCTTGTCGAGCCGGGCGGCGTCCGTCTCGGTCGCCAGCGCCTCGTGCACGGCGCGCAGCTTGGCCTCCGCCTCGGCGCGGCCGGCGATGCCACCGACGACGACGTCGTGCACGCGCGCGTCCGGCGCCAGGATCGGCTCCTGCGGCAGGTAGCCGATGCGCAGGTCGCGCCGGACGGCGCGCTCGCCGGCGTCGGGCACGAGTTCGCCGGCCAGGACGCGCAGCAGCGTCGACTTGCCGCAGCCGTTGGGGCCGAGCAGGCCGATGCGGTCGCCCTCGCCGACGACGATCGCAGCGCCCTCCAGCAGGCGCCGGTCGCCGATCGTCACGTGCACGTCCTTGAGGGTCAGCAGGGCCATCGGCGCACGATGGCGCAGCGGCGCGCAGCGAGCAAGGCGCGAAGTCGGCCGACGCGGCGCCACGCGATGCCGGATGGCGCGCCACCCACCGAGCGCTGGACGGCGGCGCGCGGATCGCGTGCGATGGCGCGATGCGAACGCCGACGGACCGCCTCCTTGCCAACCTCGCGGCTCTGTGCCTGCTGCTCGCTTCCGCCTGCCAGGGCGCGCCGGCGCCGGCGCCAACCACCGCCGACGTCGCAGCCGAAGCCGACGTGCGCAAGGTCGTCGACGCCGTCTACGACTGGGTGTCCGGGCCGCAGGGCTCGGCGAAGGACCGCGACGCGCTGCTCGCCTTGTTCGTGCCGGAAGGCCGCATGATCGTCACGCAGACCGGCCCCGACGGCGCGAGCGCGGTCCGCAGCATGCCGGTCGGCGCCTTCGCCGACATGGTGCTGCGCGGCGTGACGCAGCGCGCGTTCTACGAAGCGCCGATCCGCACGCGCGTCGACGTCTTCGGCGGCATCGCGATGGCGTGGAGCAGCTACACCGCCCGCCGCGCGCCGGAGGAGTCGCCGTTCGAGCGCGGCATCAACTGCTTCCAGCTGGCGCGCACCGCCGACGGCTGGCGCATCGTCAGCATCGCGTGGGCGGTCGAGTCGGCGACCACGAAGCTGCCGGCCGACATGGCCGGTGGCTGAGCCGGCGCGTCAGCGCGCCGCGCCGCCGCGCACCTTCGGCGCGTCCTTGCCGAGCTGGCGCAGCAGGTCCGCCTGCGCGTCGGTCAGCGGCTCCGGCAGGCCCAGGCGCACGACGAGGAACAGGTCGCCGCGACTGCCATCGGCGCGCGCGAGGCCTTGGCCGCGCAGGCGCAGTTTCTGCCCCGGCTTGGCGCCGGCCGGCAACTTGGCGGTGACCGTGCCGGCGGGCACCGCGACGTCGACGGCCGTGCCGTCGAGCAGTTCCCACGGCGCTACCACCACGTCGGCTTCGACGTCGTCGCCGCGCAGCCGGTAGACGTCGTCCGAAGCCAGCCGCAGCGTCAGCAGCAGATCGCCGGCGCCGGCGTCGCCCGGCGCGCCGAGCCCGCGCAGGCGCACGACCATGCCGTCGCGCGCGTCCTTCGGGATCGTCAGGTCGATCGACTGCTCGCGCTGGGCGCTGCCGAGCCCGCCACAGGCCGGGCAGGTGCGGCGACCGACGCGGCCCTCGCCCTCGCAGGCTTCGCACGGCGTGCGGATCGCGAGCGTGAACGGCTTCTTGCCGCCGAGCAGCGCGTCGCCGACCTTCACTTCGATCTCGGCCTCGGCGTCGTCGCCGCGCGCGGCCTGCGCGTGCGCCCGGCCGTCGGCACGCGGACCGCCCTGGCCGGCGAACATGTCGCCGAACATCTGCGAGAAGAAGTCCGAGAAGCCGCCGTTGCCGCCACCGCCGCCCATGCCGCCGCGGCCGCCGAACATGCGCGCGAACTCCTCCGGGCTGACGTTGCGGAAGCCGCCAGCGCCGCCACCGGGCCCGCCGCCGAACTCCTGGCCGTGCCGCCAGTGCTCCCCCAGCGCGTCGAAGCGCTTGCGCTTCTCGGGGTCGCTGAGCACCTCGTGCGCCTCGGCGATCGCCTTGAACTTGTCCTCGACGTCCTTGCGCTTGGCCGGCGGATGGCGATCGGGATGCCACTCCTTGGCGAGCTTGCGGTAGGCGCGCTTGATCTCGTCGGGGGTCGCCGTGCGGCTGACGCCGAGGGTCGTGTAGTAGTCCTGGAACTTCATCGCAGCGGGAGCGCCGCGCAGCGACGCGGCAACGCGCGCAGACTGCGACAGCGGCACGGGCTTTTCCAGTCGGCCACGGGCGGCGGGCCGCGGTGCGTAGGCGCGGCGCAGCCCCCGCCCCTCAAGCCGCCAGCGGCCTCACGGCACGATCGGCGCCAGCACGACGCGGAAGCCGAAGACGTCGTACACGAACGTCGGGTCCTCGCCGATCCGGTAGGCCGACCGGCAGAAGTGCGAGCTGGTGCTGTAGCCGCCGCCCCGCAGGATCCGGTAGGGGCCGTTTGCGACGAACGGATCGGTGGCCGCGCCACCCGCGTAGTTGGACCACGTGTCCCACGCGTCGAGGCACCACTCCCACACGTTGCCGTGCAGGTCGTGCAGGCCCCAGGCATTCGACAGGTAGCCACCGACGACCGCCGTCTGGCTGGGGTTGGTCGTGCAGAAGCTGTTCCCGTGGTTGCTGAAGCGGAACTTCGCCTGCGAGCAGACGAGCGACGCGCCGGTGTGGAACTCCGTCGTCGTGCCGGCGCGGCAGCAGTACTCCCACTCCGCTTCCGTCGGCAGCCGGTAGACGTAGCCGGCAGGCACCCGACCGGCCGCCTGCTCGCTCGCCGTCAGCGCCGCGCAGTAGGCCACGGCGTCGTTCCAAGTGACCTGCTCGACGGGCCGCTGCGCGGCGTTGGGATAGGACGGCCCCTGGAAGAGACTCGGGTTGCTGCCCATCACGGCTTGGTACTGAGCCTGCGTCACCTCGAACCGACCGATCCAGAACGGTCGGCTGATGGTCACCGGGCGCACCGGCTGGAAAACGCCCTGGTTGTAGTAGGGCGCGACGCTGAGCGGCGTCACCGACGAGCCTTGCTGGTAGGTCCCCGGCGCGATCGCCACCATGTCGAGGGCCGCGCTCGGCCCGTCGACGACGGTCAGCGCCACGTCATTGCCGGCGAGTTGGAACACGAAGGCGAGGTCGAGGTCGAACGACTGGCAGTCGAGCTGGCTGCCGAGCACGCTCGGCGAGGCCGGCACCGGCAGCGCAAGCGACGGCAGGCTGACGCCGTCGGTCACCGTGAGCCCGAGCGCGACGAACGACGCCGGATCGACGCGCAGCAGGCCGTTGACCGCGAGGCCGGGCACCGCCACCGCGCCGGCGAACGGCCCCGACCACAAGAAGCCGGCGACGTGGCCGACGCTGCCCGCCGGCAGCACGTGCTGCACGTAGCAGGTGGCGCCGAGGGCCGGCGGGCCGACGAGCACAGTGCTGCGGGTCTGCGCGGCGAGCGGGAGCGCGAGCAGCAGGCTGGCGGCGACGACAGAGAGACGGAGTGGCGGGTGGTCGTGCGGCATGGGAGGCTCGGCGGGGACGGCGGGAACCGTCTCCACCTGGAGTCTAGCCCACCGGCTGTCGCGCCCCCTCCCCACCCGCATCCCCGACTTCCCGCACACACCCCGCCCGCTGCCGCAGTACCTTGGGTCCCGCCCCATGGACTCCGCCACGCCGCAGAAGCGCTTCGCCGTACTGATCGATGCCGACAACGTCTCCGCCAAGGCCATCGAGGGCCTGATCGCCGAGATCGCCAACTACGGCGTCGCCATCGTCAAGCGCATCTACGGCGACTGGACGCTGCCGAGCCTCAAGAGCTGGAAGGACCAGCTGCTCGAGCACGCGATCCAGCCGATCCAGCAGTTCCGCTACACGGTGGGCAAGAACGCCACCGACAGCGCGCTGATCATCGACGCGATGGACCTGCTGTTCCGCGCCAAGCTCGACGGCTTCTGCCTCGTCAGCAGCGACAGCGACTTCACGCGCCTCGCGTCGCGCATCCGCGAAGAGGGCCTGATGGTCATCGGCTTCGGCGAACGCAAGACGCCGCGCGCGTTCGTGACCGCGTGCGACCGCTTCGTCCACACGGACATCCTGCGCGGCGCGGGCCCGGGCGCAGGCGTCGAGGAAGAGCGCGCCAAGCGCAAGTCGGCGACCGAGCTGGTGCACGACCGCAAGCTGGTCGACCTGCTGCGCTGGTCCGTCGAGGCGAGCGAAGACGACGACGGCTGGGCCAACCTCGGCGCCGTCGGCGCCAAGATCATGTCGCAGCAGCCGGACTTCGACGCCCGCAGCTACGGCTACGGCAAGCTCAGCAGCCTCGTCGAGGCGACCGAGCTGTTCGAGATCGAGCGCGTCACCAGCCAGGGCGGCCGCGTCGACATCCTGCTGCGCGAGTTGCCGCCGCCGTCGACGCAGCGACGCCGCTGAGCCAGCGCCCGGGCGGCGCGCCGGCGACTTGCCGTGGGGAACGCGCCGCCGCGTCGTAACCTGCGCGCCATGCTGCGCCCGACCGCCGTCGTCCTGATCGCCCTGCTCCTGGCCAACGTCCTATCCGCGCAGGGCGAAGGCGGACGGGGCCGCGGGGCGCGGGGCGGCAACCGCCCAGCCGCCGACGCGCCGGAAGCGCCCGGCGCCAACGCCCCCGCCCAGGGCGGCGAGGCCGGCAAGGCCAAGGACAC
>JBEITC010000525.1:0-2636 GCA_040375075.1 Planctomycetota bacterium
AGTGGCGCGCCGCCGCGATCGACGCGCGCGCCCGCTCGCGCGGGAACGGCAGCCGACGAGCCTGCCGATGCACGCCGCCGCGAGCGCTCAGCGCACCAGCAGGCACCACGTCACGCCGCCGACCGCGAGCAGCGTGCCGAGCGCGCCGAACCAGCCGATCGGCGCGCCGTAGAGCTTCCACGCCACCGGCATCATGAAGAGCGGCGTCGTCGCCATCAGCGCCGACGACAGTCCGACGTGGCCGCTGCGCTGCGCCTCGTTGCGCGCGACCATCGACAGCCAGACCCCGCCGATCGGGCCGAAGGCGGCGCCGAGCAGCGCGCTGCGCAACGCCACCGGCGCGGCGAGGACCTTGCGCATCGCGAAGCCATGGCCCTGCGCCATCGCGACGCCCTGCATCACGACGACGGCCGTGGTCATGCGGACGACGGTGCAGTGCAACGGCTCGATCGCCGCGGCAGCGCCGTCGGCGGCCATCGCCGGGCCGGCGAGCACGAAGCCGGCCGCCTGCCCGACCGAGCCGAGCACGGCCCCGAACACGCCGACGAGGCGCTGACGCGGCGTCACGCGCGGATCCCACAACGCGTCGTCCCGCCCGCGCAGCAGCACCAGCACGACGCCGGCCATGGTCACCCCGATGCCGGCGAGGACGGCCGCCGAGGGCGTGCGCCCCTGCGCGGCCTCGATGCCGACGACGCAGGCAGGCCAGCTGACCATGATCACCGAGCAGAGCCGCGGGCCGATCTTGGCGAGCGCGTAGAAGTAGCCGATGTCGCCGAGCACCAGCCCGCACAGGCCCGACGCGGCCGCGAAGCCGAGCTGTCGGCCGGTGGCGTCGCCGGGCCACGGCGTTCCGACGAGCGCCGCGGCGAGCAGCAGCAGCATCGGCAGCGATGCGTACAGCCGGAACTGGTTGGCCGCCAACGGACCGGCGGCGCGGCTCGCCACGGCGAAGGCCGTGCTGCTGACGGTCCAGCACACCGCCGCCAGCAGGCTCGTGATCTCGCCGAGGTAGGGCATGAAAAGGGCGCGGGAGTGTGCCACCCTTGCCCACGCCGCACAACGTGACCGACACCGTCGCCGAATACCTGCGCTTCCTCGCCAGCGAGCGCCGCAAGAGCGCCGCGACGCTGCGCGCGTACGGCGCCGACCTGCGCGCGTTCGCGGCCTGGCTCGCGGGCAACGAGCGCGGTGTCGCGGACGCCAGCCGCTTCGACCTGCGCCGCTACCTCGTCGAACTCGAGGAGCAGGGCCTCGTCGCCACCAGCGTGCAGCGCAAGCTCGCCAGCCTGCGCGGCCTCTACGGGTGGCTGCAGCAGAAGGGCGCGATCGCCAAGGATCCGGCGAAGCTGCTGAAGGGCCCCCGCGCTGCCAAGCGCGTGCCACGCTTCCTCACCGCCGCCGAGGTCGACCAGTTGCTCGGCCAACCGTTCGACGACGCACCGGTGGGCCGCCGCGATCACGCGATCCTCGAGACGCTGTACTCGACCGGCTGCCGCGTCAGCGAGGTCGCCGGCATGGCGCTCGCCGACCTCGACCTCGCCGAAGGCATCGTGCGCGTGCTCGGCAAGGGCCAGAAGCAGCGCATCGCCCTGCTCGGCAAGCCCGCCTGCGACGCCATCGCCGCGTGGCTGCCTTACCGGCGCGAGCTGGTGCGCGCCGCCAAGCAGACCGACCCGGGCAGCCTGTGGGTCAACCGCTACGGCCGGCCGCTCAGCGCCCGCTGGGTGTTCGCGACCGTCGTCGATCGCGCCAAGGCCGCCGGCCTGCAGACGTCGCTGACGCCGCACGGCCTGCGCCACTCGTTCGCCACCCACCTGCTCGACCGCGGCGCCGACCTGCGCACCGTGCAGGAACTGCTCGGCCACGCGCGCCTCGTCACCACCGAGATCTACACCCACGTGTCGATCGGCCGGCTGCGCGACGTCTACGACAAGGCGCATCCGTTGGGGCGCGAGCGCGACGACGGCTGAGGTCCGCGGCGCGCGCCCTGGTGGCGCGCAACCCTGCTTGGGCCAACGAGCAGATCGCGCGGCGCCGCGGCGCGCGCGCACCGGATCACGGCTTGCCCGACGCGACGCGGCGTCAGCGCGGCTGCGGCAGCTCGATGGCGAAGAGCGTCCACTCGTTGCTGCCCAAGGTGCGCAAGGGCATCAACAAGCGGGCCGGTCGGCCGTCGTGGGCCGGCTCGAGCGACGGCCAGATCAGTTCGAATCTCGCCGGCGCGCCGACGCGGCCCGGCAACGGCGTGCGCGCGAGCGGTTGCGCCGTGCGGCCGCTGACGAACACGATCGACTGGAGTTCGCCGGTGACCGGAAACGCCAAGTCGGAGACGTCGTCGCCGTCGATATCGGGCAACTGCAAGGTGCCGTTGTGCGGCAACGACGGACCGACGTCTTGCCCCATGCCGACGATCGCACACCGCGCCGCCAGTCGCATGCCGCCGGCATGCGGTTCGAAGCGCTCCAAGCCCTCGAAGCCGTCGTGCCACGGTCCGCGACGCAAGCTCACGACCGACGGCCGCGCATCGCCACCGATCCGGCCGACGATGCCGAAGTTCGAGTCCGGCTGGACCTCCGGCAGCCATTCGACCCGGCCAGCGACGCCATCGAGCCGGAGCCCCGCCTGCCGCGCGC
>JBEITC010000527.1:0-2626 GCA_040375075.1 Planctomycetota bacterium
CGCGCCAGGCCTGCAGCGGCGCCGCATCGCCCGCGGCCAGCCGCGCCAACGGGAAGAGCAGCTCGCCCGGGTCCTTCGCGCGCTCGATCGCCGCCTTCAGTTCGCCATCGGGCCGCGCCAACCGCGCGCGCAGTTCGTCGGCGGCGGCCAGGAAACGCTCGGCGAGCGCGCGGCGGAGTTCGGCCTGGCTCGCCGCGAGTCCGGCGCGCGCCTGCGCATCCGTCGCGGTCGGCACGCGCGCGTCGACCACGGCCGGCGCGCACGCGAAGAACACGCCCTGCAGCGCGGTGTAGTCGCGCTGCGAGATCGGATCGAACTTGTGGTCGTGGCAGCGCGCGCACGAGACGGTCAGCCCGAGGAAGGCCTTGCTCACCACGTCGATCTGGTCGTCGGTGTAGCGGACGCGCTCGGCCAGCGGCTCCGTCGGCGCGTAGCCGTGGAACACCATGCGCAGCTGCGCCGCGCCGAGCGCAGACTCGTTGGTCGCGGTCGCCGCGTCGATGCGCGGCGCGGGCAGCACGTCGCCGGCGAGGTGCTCGCGCACCATCTGGTCGTACGGCACGTCCTGCCGCAGCGCGCGCACGAGGTAGTCGCGATAGCGGAAGGCGTACGGAATGGGCGCGTCGCCCTCGCTGCCGTGCGAATCCGCGTAGCGCAGCCAGTCCATCCAGTGCCGCGCCCAGGTCTCCGCGAAGGCAGGAACGTCGAGCCACGCGTCGACGCGCGCCGCCCAGGCGGCGCTGCTGGGATCACGCTGGAAGTCGGCGAGCTCCGCAGCGCTCGGCGGCAGGCCGCGCAGCGCGAAGCTCAATCGGCGCAGCAAGGTCGCAGGCGCCGCCGGCGGCGCCGGGCGCAGCTGGCGCGCAGCGAGCGCTGCGTCGAGGAACGCGTCGATGGGATGCGCGTCGTTCGCCGCGCCCGCCGGCAACGCCACCGGCCGCAGCGGCCGGAAGCTCCACCAGTCGAGGCGCGCCTGCAGCTCGGCGGACAGCTGTTCGGCAGGCCGTGGCTCGGCGGCGCCGCGCCCGTCAGCCTGCGCCAGCAGCGGACCGTGCAGCAGCGGCAAGGCCGCCACCGCCACGGCGCGCGCGCGGCGATGGGTCCATCGCCAGATCCGCTGGGCGTTCGAGTGCATGGAAGCAGTCCGCGCGGGCGCGGGCAGACGCGCAGCCTAGCGCGCCGGCGCGGGTCGGTGTCATCCCCGCTGCGCAACGGTTCGCGCGCGCGGGCCGGCACCCGGGGACCGCACGGTCGTGGCGGCCAGTCGTCGTGGCGGCCAGCCGTCGTGGCGGCCAGCCGTCGTGGCGATCAGTAGTGGTACAGCAGCCAGTACACCACGACGCCGGTCACCGACACGTACAGCCAGATCGGCGTCGTCACCTTCGCCCACTTGCGGTGCTGCTCGCGCCGATCCTTCAGCCCGAGATACACCGTGCGCAGGATCAGCGGCACCTGCACGACCGCGAGCACGATGTGCGAGATCAGCAGCGCGAAGTAGACCGGCCGGATCCAGCCTTGGCCCGCGAACTTCTTCTCGTTGCCCGAGAAGTGGTAGACGAGGTAGCAGCACAGGAACGCCGCCGAGAAGCCGAGCGCGACGAAGATCAGCTTCTTGTGCAGCTCGACGTTGCCGCGCTTGATCGCGACCAGCGCCGCGACGAGGAACACGAACGCGCAGGCGTTGAGCACGGCGTCGACGTGGACCAGGACGGCGGTGTCGAAGGCGGCGAGCATGGGGTCACTGGCGCGTGAGCACCATCGTGGTGAACAGCAGCGGCAGGTAGACGATCGACGTCAGGAACGTCATCCGCATCGCCGCGTCGCGCCGCGTCAGCGCGGCGATCGCGGTCGGCACGAAGAACAGCAGGTCGAGCCAGATGGTCACCGCCGCGTAGCCCTCGCCGACCATGCGCGTGTAGTACGGCACGAAGCTCGCCATGCCGAGCGCGGCGACGTACAGCAGCATCGTCAGCGACGTGCGGTGGCCGGTCGGATCGAGCGACGGCAGCATCTGCATGCCGGCGCGCGCGTAGTCGTCGCGGTACCGCCACGCGATGGCGAGGAAGTGCGGGATCTGCCAGCAGAACAGGATCGCGAACAGCACCGCCTGCGGCATCGCCAGCTCGCCGACGACGGCGGCGTGGCCGACGACCGGCGGCAGCGCGCCGGGGATCGCGCCGACCAGCGTGTTCAGCCACGTGCGCGTCTTCATCGGCGTGTAGACCAGCACGTAGCTGACGACGATCGCCGCGCTCAGGCCGCCCGCCGTCCAGTTCCACTGGCCGGGCGGCCGCGAGCCGTCCGGCGCCAGCGGCGAGGCGAACACCAGCACGAGCAGCACGCCGGTGATCGACGTCGCGAGCCCGAACACGAGCACTTCGCCGGGCGAGAGCCGCCCGGTCGGCAGCGGCCGCTTCTGCGTGCGCACCATCAGCGGGTCGAGGTGCCGCTCGCGGTGCATGTTGAGCGCGGCGGCGCCGATGGCGGCGAGGAACGTGCCGACGGTGACCGCCAGCAGCAGGTCGAGCGGCGGATGGCTGCCCTTCGCCGGCCAGCCCATGTAGGCGCCGGCGACCACGGCGAACACGGCGAGCGCGGACAGGCGCGGCTTGCCGAGTTCCCAGTA
>JBEITC010000552.1:0-2401 GCA_040375075.1 Planctomycetota bacterium
GCTGCGCTGGCTGCGCGCGCAGCGCGACCAGGCGTCGCCGGCGTTGCGCGACGCCAACGCGGCCGAGACGGCCCTTCGACAGGCCGTGGCGGCAGCGCCGCAGGACGCGTTCCCCGGGCTCGCGCTCGCGACCTTCCTCGGCAACGTCGACCACCTGAGCGCCGCGGCGGAGGCTGCCGAAGCCGCGCTCGCGCGCGTCGCCGATGCGCACGCCGGCATCGACGCGACCGACCGCGCCGATCTGCTCGTGATGGCGGCGGCGTGCCGCTTCGAGCTCGGCGAGGAACACGCGGCCCTGCCGCACCTCCAGGCCTACGTCGCGCTGCGGCCCGACGACGCGGCGCAGCAGTACCGCCTCGGCGTGACGCTGCTCGTCCTCGCGGCGACGCCGCAGGGTCCGGCGCCGACGTCGCTGCTCGTCGCCCAGCGGCAAGCAGAGGCGGCTGCGCGCGCGTTCGGCCGCGCGTTCGCGGCGCAAACCAACGATGCCGAGGCCGGCACGGCCGTGGCGACCGCATGGCTGCGCGTCGCCGACCTCGCCGCCGAGCGCGCCGCCGCGAGCGAACGCACGGCCGCGCTCGACGCCGCCAGCACACAGGCCCGCGCGCTGACGGCGCGCTTCCCCGCCGACCCGACGCCGTGGTGGCTGTTCGGCGTCGCCGCCGAGCGCGGCAAGGACCCGGTCGCCGCCGCGACGGCGTTCGACGAAGCGCTCCGCCGGCAACCGACGCACGCCGGCTCGCTGCTGCACCGCGCCGCGCTGGCGGACGAGGCCGGCGACGCGGCCTTGGCCAGGTCGCTGCTGCAGCGGGCGCTGGACGCCGACGCCGCGTCGCCGTGCCTCGGCGACGCCGAGCGCAAGCGCGTCGCAGCGCGCGTGGCGCAGCCCTGAGGCCGCGCCGCCGCGATCAGGCGCCGAGGATTCAGGCGCCGAGGATGCTGTAGCCGGCGTCGACGTAGATCGTCTGGCCGGTGATGCCGCGGGACATGTCCGACAGCAGGAACGCGGCCGTGTTGCCGACGTCGCCCTGGTCGACGTTGCGCCGCAGCGGCGCCTTCTGCGCCATCGTGTCGAGCAGCGAGCCGAAGTCCGACACGCCCATCGCCGACACCGTCTTGATCGGGCCGGCCGAGATGGCGTTGACGCGCACGCCGCGCTGGCCGACGTCGGCGGCGAGGTAGCGCGTGCTCGACTCGAGCGCCGCCTTGGCGACGCCCATCACGTTGTAGTTGTTCACGACCTTCTCGGCGCCGTAGTAGCTCAGGCACACGACGGACGCCTCGCGGCCCTCCATCAGCGGCAGCGCGCCCTTGACGAGGCCGATCAGCGACCAAGCGCTGACCTGCTGCGCCAGCGCGTAGCCCTCCCACGACGTGTCGGCGAAGTGGCCGCCGAGCTCTTCGCGCTTGGCGAAGGCGATCGAATGCACGAGGCCGTCGAGCTGGCCGAACTCCTTGCCGAGCCGGCCGAAGTAGCGGTCGATGTCGCCGGGCACGGTGACGTCGCACGGGGCCAGGAACGTGTCGCCGGGCAGCTCGGCGGCGAGCTTGCGCACCGGTTCCTCCATGCGGTCGTTCTGGTAGTTGAGCGCGATGCGCGCGCCTTCGCGGTGCAGCGCCTGCACGATGCCCCATGCGATGGAGCGCTTGTTGGCGACGCCGAAGACGACGACGTTCTTGCCGGACATCAGACCCATGCTTTGCCTCGTTCTGCTTCTGCGGATGCGGTGTGGAAGCCGGCCACGATAGCGAACGGCCGCCGCGGGTCACGCGCGCAGCGTGCCGTCGTCGCCGAGCGCCTGCCGGAAGACCTTGCGCGACGGCGTCGTCCACGGCGTGTCGTCGCGCAGCGGGTGCCAGCGCAGCGAGCCGAGGCCAGCGGCCGTCGCGGCGTGCGCGCGCAGCGTGATGCGATGGCAGGTGATCGCGTGCTTGATCGTCGCGACCACGGCGCCGAGCAGCAGCCGGGCGCCGAAGCGCTCGCGCACGACGTCGGCGAGGCCGTCGGCGTCGACGCTGACCAGCACGCCGGGGCCCGGCAGCTCGATCTGTCCGGCGTTGGGCTGTCCGGCGGCGATGCGGCAACCGAGCGCGCCCTCCGGCCCGACGACCAGCGCGACGCGCGCGGCGACGTCGATCGGCGCGCGCGGCGGCTTCTTGCGCGGCAGTTCGCCGGCGAGGCCCTCGGCGCGCGCGACGCAGTCGGCGGCGACCGGGCACGCATCGCAGCGCGGCGACGTCGGCGTGCAGACCGTCGCGCCGAGCTCCATCATCGCCTGGTTGAAGTCGCCGGGCCGCGCGGCTTCGAGCCACGCCTCGGCCTGGGCGCGCACGGCCCGCCGACCGGGCGCGGCGTCGACCAGTTCGCGCACGCCGCGATGGCGCGCGACCACGCGCTCGA
>JBEITC010000050.1:0-14046 GCA_040375075.1 Planctomycetota bacterium
CGCGCGCCGGTCGCGGCCGTTCCAGCCGCAGGCCAGCCGGCGGTCGCGGCCCGTTCGCCGTGGCCGTTCGCCGCCGCGCGGAGCCGACGCAATGGGCGCGAGGCTTGTGCCGTGCGCTCCCGACGGGCACGCTTTCGCCCGTGCCGCCCCAAACCGACGCCGCCGGCCCCGTCGCGCGTTCCGATCAGCCGATCCGCGACGGACTCGGCTTCTTCGGGCGCTTCCTGCGCAACCCGACCCAGGTCGGCGCGGTGCTGCCGAGCAGCCGCTACCTGTCGCGCGCGCTCGTCGGCCGCCTCGACCTGACGCCCGGCGAACTCGTCGTCGAGTTCGGCCCCGGCACCGGCCCGGCGACGGCGATCGTGCGCGAAGTCCTGCCCAAGGGCGCGCACTACCTCGGCATCGAACTCGACAAGGGCTTCCACGGCCTGCTGACGCGGCGCTTCCCGACGCTGCAGTTCGCCAATGGCTCGGCCGCCGACCTGCAGCAGATCCTCGCCGAGCGCAAGCTGCCGCGGCCGGCGCGCATCCTGTCGGGCCTGCCGTTCGCGAGCCTGCCGCCGAAGGTCCAGGACGACATCATCGACGCCGTCATCTGGGCGTTGCGCGGCACCGACGGCGACTTCCGCACCTTCCAGTACGTGCACGCGTACGGCCTGCGGGCGGCGCGGCGCTTCCGGGCGATGATGCAGGAGCGATTCGCCGGCTTCGAGCGCATCGGTCCGACGATGCGCAACGTGCCGCCGGCGTTCGTGCTGCGCTACTGGGGAGCCAAGTAGCAGGAACTCAGCGCGGCAGCGACCGCCGCGCCCGCGCGTCGTCGGCCAGCGCGTCGACGTGCGCCTGCAGGCGATCGACCTTGGCTTCGAGCGCGCGGACGCGCTCCTGCGCGCCCTTGCCGTGATGCCAGGCCGCCAGCGCGACCCACGCGAGGCCGAGCACGAACGACACCACGCCGATGCGCGGCGAGTTCCACAGCGGCAGCTGCTGCGCGGCGACGTGCTCGACGAACAGCGCGACGACGAGCAGCGCCGCCATGCGCAGGTGGAAGGACGTGTCGTCGGGGAAGCGCATGGGCGTCGGTGGCGGGGGCGACGCCACTCTTGCCGCCGCCCGCGGCGATGCAAGGGCGCGATCCGCCGCGGCCGCCGCTGCGCCGTTCTCCGGCCGCCGTCGCTCGGGCATACTCCTCGCCCCCCGGATTCCGCCCATGACCGAGCCGAAGAAGCAGACGTACGACCCTGCGACGATCGAACCCAAGTGGCAGCAGTTCTGGCTGGCCAACAAGGTGTTCAAGACGCCGAACCCGGGCGACCCCTGCTTCGATCCCAAGCGCCCGAAGTTCTACGCGCTCGACATGTTCCCGTACCCGTCGGCGGCCGGACTGCACGTCGGCCACCCCGAGGGCTACACGGCGACCGACATCGTCTCGCGCTACAAGCGGGCCAAGGGCTGCAACGTGCTGCACCCGATGGGCTGGGACGCCTTCGGCCTGCCGGCCGAGCAGTACGCGATCCAGACCAACACGCACCCGGCGAAGACGACGGAGCAGAACGTCGCGACGTTCCGCCGCCAGCTGCAGCGCCTGGGCTTCTCGTACGACTGGGACCGCGAGATCAGCACCGCGGACCCGAAGTACTTCCGGTGGACGCAGTGGATCTGGAAGCAGTTGCACCAGCGCGGCCTCGCCTACGAGAGCAACGCGCCGGTGTGGTGGTGCGAGGAGCTCGGCACCGTGCTCGCCAACGACGAGGTCATCAACGGCCGCAGCGAGCGCGGCGACCATCCGTGCGAGCGCCGGCCGCTGCGCCAGTGGGTGCTGAAGATCACCGACTACGCCGAGCGCCTGATCCGCGACCTCGACGGCCTCGACTGGAGCGAGTCGCTCAAGACGATGCAGCGCGAGTGGATCGGCCGCAGCGAGGGCGCCGAGATCGACTTCGACATCGAGGGCCAGGCCGGCGCGCGCATCCGCGTGTTCACCACGCGCCCGGACACGCTGTTCGGCGCTTCGTTCATGGTGCTGTCGCCCGAGCATCCGCTGGTGGCGCAGATCACCACGCCAGCACAGCGCGTCGCCGTCACCGCCTACCAGCGCACCGCCGCGGCCAAGAGCGAGCTCGAGCGCACCGACCTCGCCAAGGACAAGTCCGGCGTGTTCACCGGCGCGTACGCGCGCAACCCGCTGTTCGCGGCCGACGACCCGCGCGGCCGCCTGCCGGTGTGGATCGCCGACTACGTGATCGTGACGTACGGCACCGGCGCGATCATGGCGGTGCCGGCCGGCGACGAGCGCGACTTCGCGTTCGCGCGCGCCTACGGCCTGCCGATCCCCGGCATCTTCGCGGCGAGCACCGGCGACGCCGAGCGCGACGCGCGCATCGCCGCGGGCCAGGAGTGCCACAGCGACGACGCGCCGTTCGGGCCGCAGAACCAGAACGCGTCGCTGTCGATCGCGGGGCTCGGCATGGCCGACGCCAAGCGCAAGGTGATCGACTGGCTGGTCGCGCAAGGCCGCGGCCAGGCGAAGGTGACCTACAAGCTGCGCGACTGGCTGTTCTCGCGCCAGCGCTACTGGGGCGAGCCGTTCCCGGTGCTGCACACGCAGGACGGCGTCGAACTGGTGCCCGACGACCAGCTGCCGGTGGCGCTGCCGCACATGGACGACTTCCAGCCCGGCGGCGTGCCGGAGTCGCCGCTGATCCGCGCCGTGGAGTGGGTGGCGACCAAGGATGTCTTGGGCCGTCCGGCGCAGCGCGAGATCAACACCATGCCCGGCGCCGCCGGGTCGAGCTGGTACTTCCTGCGCTTCTGCGACCCGCACAACGACAAGGAGTTCTGCGGCAAGGCGGCGAGCGACTACTGGCTGCCGGTCGATCTCTACGTCGGCGGCACCGAGCACGCGGTCGGCCACCTGCTGTACTCGCGCTTCTGGACCAAGGCGCTGCACGACCAGGGCTGCGTCGGCGTCGTCGAGCCGTTCAAGAAGCTCTACAACCAGGGCATGATCCAGGCGTTCGCGTACGAGGACGCGCGCGGCGCCATCGTGCCGAAGAAGGACACGCGCGAGGACGGCGACAAGGTCGTCCACGCCACGACCGGCGAGACGCTCAAGCCGATCGTCACCAAGATGAGCAAGCGCTACGGCAACGTCGTCAATCCCGACGACGTCGTCGGCGAGTACGGCGCCGACACGCTGCGCCTGTACGAGATGTACATGGGCCCGCTCGCGGACAGCAAGCCGTGGAACCCCAAGGACGTGCCCGGCGTGCACCGCTTCCTGCAGCGCAGCTGGCGCCTCGCGGTGCCCGAGTTCCCCGAGAACGGCCCGCTGCACGCGCACCTGCGGCAGGACCGCGCCGACGATCCCGAGCTGGAGAAGGCGCTGCACCGCACGATCCACAAGGTCGAGGGCGACATCGAGCGCATGGCGTTCAACACCGCGATCGCGGCGATGATGATCTTCGTCAACGACGCGACCAAGGCGATGGACAAGCTGAGCCGCAGCCAGCTGCTGCGCTTCGCGCAGCTGCTGCAGCCGTTCGCGCCGCACGTCGCCGAGGAGCTGTGGGAACGCCTCGGTGGCCAGGGCTGGCTCGCCTACGCGCCGTGGCCGCAGGTCGACAAGCGCCTGCTCGTCGACGACGAGATCGAGGTCGCCGTGCAGGTGCTCGGCAAGGTGCGCGGCCACGCCAAGGTGCCGAACGGCGCGCCCAACGACGTCGTGCTCGCCGCGGCGCGCGCCGCCGTCGCGACGTATCTGGACGGCAAGACGGTGGTCAAGGAGATCGTCGTGCCGGGCAAGCTGGTCAACTTCGTCGTGAAGTGACCCCGGGGCGCGTCAGCGCGCCCGCTGGAACAGCACCCAGCTCGTCACGACGTGCTTGTCGGACGAGCGCGGCACGTTGCCGCGATGCGTGTGGGTGAAGTACGCCGGCCACATCGCCAGCCGGCCGCGCTTCGGCTGCACGACCTTGCGTTGGTGCAGCCACTCCGTCTCGCCGCCGTCGGCGACGTCGTCGAGGTACACCATCCACGGCAAGGCGCGGTGCAGCTTCTCGCCGGTCGGATCCGCCGGCGTGGCTTCCGTGTGCCACGCGAAGTAGCCGCCGCGCCCGCGTTCGTACCGTTGCAGCGTGACGTCGCCGCAGCGGAAGAAGCGGTTGGCGAGGCCGGCCAGCTCGGCGTCCGGCAGCGCCGCGAGTTCGTCGGCGCCGAGCGCCACCGTCGCTCCCGTCGTCGGGTCGCGCCGCGCGACCGACGCGCCGGCGAGCAGCGTGTAGGGGTGGCGGCGCAGGTAGGCGAGGAGCGCCGAGAACACGGCCTGCGCGACGACGGGCATCAGGTCGGCGAACGCCGGCGCGCGGCCGATGTCGAGGTCGACGCTGTCCTTCACCGCCGGATCGACGCCAGCGCCGGACCGGCCGGGCGCGCGATCGGGGTGGTTGGCGAAGCGCCGGATCAGTTCGTCGCAGACTTCGCCGGCCAGCGCGCCATCGCGCACCAGCAGGAACTCGTCGAAGGCGTCGGTTGGCATCGCGCGCAACCTAGGCGCGTGCGCGGATCGTCTTGGCGACGGCTCGATGAAGAAACGCCGCGCCGCGCCGCGCCGTCGCGCCGTCGCGCCGTCGCGCGCCCGCCGAGCTCCGGCTCCGTCGTCGTCTCGCCGACCAAGCCCTTGCCGACCAGGCGGTCGAAGATCGGGCGCGCGCTGCCTGACGCCGACACTGAGGGTGGGGGGGGGCGCTCCGACGAGGCGCCCGGAGCGCGGTCATGGGCGGAGCAGCCGGCGCCGCGGTGCGCCTCCGCGATTTCCTCATGGCCGTACGCCCAGATCTGTCGCCGGAGTCGCGTATGGGTCGGTGGGGCGTGCTCATCGCCCGCTGGCTCAGCCTTCGCTGTCGCCCCGCCGCTCCCACCTGTCGCCTCGGATGCATTGCCCCGCCCGGACGCGCCGCTTACCCGCCCGGATGGTTGTCCTGGCGTTCGTCGCTGGCCTCGGTGTCGCGGGCCTCACGGGATCGCCGGCCGGCGCGCAGTCCACGCCATCGGCATCCGTAACTATCGCTCCCGCAGCGTGTTGCGCTCCACCGGCTCGCGCCCTGGCGGTGGCCGGGGTCGTCGCGGTCGCCGCGCTGCCGCAGGGCGAAGGCACCCCCAAGGCCGCGGCTCCCGCCGGTCCAGCCGGCATGGTCTGGATCCCCGGCGGTGAGTTCCGCATGGGCGGCGAGCACCCGCTCGCGCGCCCGGACGAGCGGCCGATCCACCGCGTGCGGGTCGACGGCTTCTGGATGGACCGGACCGAGGTCACCAACGCGCAGTTCGCCGCGTTCGCACAGGCGACCGGCTACCGGACCGTCGCCGAGCGCGCGATCGACTGGGAAGAGCTGAAGAAGCAGGTGCCGCCGGGCACGCCGAAGCCCGACGACGCGCAGTTGCAGCCTGGCTCGCTCGTCTTCACGCCGCCGTCGGGTCCGGTCGACACGCGCAACGCCGCCGGTTGGTGGACGTGGACGATCGGCGCCAACTGGCAGCAGCCGACCGGGCCCGGCAGCAACCTCGACGGCCGCGGCGACCACCCGGTCGTGCACATCGCCTTCGAAGACGCCGCGGCCTACGCCAAGTGGGCCGGCAAGCGCCTTCCGACCGAGGCCGAGTGGGAGTTCGCGGCGCGCGGCGGGCTCGACGGCAAGGCCAATGTCTGGGGCGACGAACCGGTCGACGCCAAACGCTGCAACACGTGGCAGGGCAGCTTCCCCGACAAGGACACGGGCGAAGACGGTTTCGTCGGCGCAGCGCCGGTGCGTTCGTTCGCGCCCAACGGCTACGGCCTCCACGACATGGCCGGCAACGTCTGGGAGTGGTGCAGCGACCGCTACCGCCCCGACACCTACGCGCGGCAGGCGCTGCTCGCCGGCGGCCTCGACAAGGTGATCGCCAATCCTCCTGGTCCCGAGCGCTCGCTCGACCCGCGCAATCCGCACGCGCCCGACTCGCGCGTGCACCGCGGCGGCTCGTTCCTGTGCAACGACAGCTACTGCGCCAGCTACCGGCCGAGCGCGCGCATGGCCGCGCCGACCGACACCGGCATGTCCCATCTGGGCTTCCGCTGCGTGGCGTCGGGCCCAGCGCCCGAGCCAGCGCCCGCGCGCGCTGCGACGCCGGCGGCAGGCGGCGGCGACCGCTGAACTCCTTCTCCAACTGCAACTGACGACAACCTCATGAATCGATCGTTCCCGTGCCTCTCTGCGCTCGCGCTCGCCGCGGCCTTCGGCATCGCGCCGGCCGCCGCGCAAGCGCAGTCCCCCGCCAAGCCAAACATCCTCGTCATCTGGGGCGACGACATCGGCCAGTTCAACATCAGCGCCTACAACATGGGCATGATGGGCTACCGCACGCCCAACATCGACCGCGTCGCGCGCGAGGGCGTGCTGTTCACCGACTGGTACGGGCAGCAGAGCTGCACCGCCGGCCGCGCGGCCTTCATCACCGGCCAGTCGCCGATCCGCACCGGGTTGACCAAGGTCGGCCTGCCGGGCGCCCCTGAGGGCATGAAGAAGGAGGACCCGACGGTCGCGACGCTGCTGCGCGCCCAGGGCTACACGACCGGCCAGTTCGGCAAGAACCACCTCGGCGACCGCGACGAGATGCTGCCGAGCAACCACGGCTTCGACGAGTTCTTCGGCAACCTCTACCACCTCAACGCCGAGGAGGAGCCCGAGAACGCCGACTATCCGAAGGACGAAGCGTTCAAGAAGCGCTTCGGCCCGCGCGGCGTCATCCACTCGTTCGCCGACGGTCGCGTCACCGACACCGGCCCGTTGACCAAGAAGCGCATGGAGACGATCGACGAGGAGGTCCTCGCCAAGTCGTTCGACTTCATGGAGCGCGCGGTCAATGCGAAGAAGCCGTTCTTCGTGTGGTGGAACTCCACGCGCATGCACATCTTCACGCACCTGAAGGCGGCCTCGGAGGGCAAGACCGGGCTCGGCGTCTACGCCGACGGCATGGTCGAGCACGACGGACACGTCGGCCAGCTGCTCGACAAGCTCGACGCGCTGGGCGTGGCGGAGAACACGATCGTGATGTACTCGACCGACAACGGCGCCGAGTCGTTCACGTGGCCGGACGGCGGCACGACGATGTTCCGCGGCGAGAAGAACACCAACTGGGAGGGTGGCTACCGCGTGCCGTGCGCGATCCGCTGGCCCGGCGTCGTCAAGCCGGGCACGGTGATCAACGACGTCGGCGCGCACGAGGACATGCTGCCGACGCTGCTGGCCGCCGCCGGCGACGCGACGGCGAAGGACGATCTGCGCAATGGCCGCGCGGTCGGCGGCACGACCTACAAGGTGCACGTCGACGGCTACGACCTCGCGCCCGCGCTGCGCGGCGCGTCGGCGTGGCCGCGCAAGGAGTTCCTGTACTGGACCGACGACGGCAGCGTCGCGGCGCTGCGCTACGGCAACTGGAAGATCACCTTCCTGGCGCAGGAAGCCGAGGGCCTCAAGGTCTGGCAGCAGCCGTTCGTGCAGCTGCGCGCGCCGATGATCACCAACCTGCGCATGGATCCGTTCGAGCGCGCCGAGCACGAGAACGCGATGGGCTACCAGCGCTGGTACCTCGACCGCATGTACCTGATCGCGCCCGCCGGCGGCTACGTCGCGCAGTGGCTGCAGAGCTTCCGCGAGTTCCCGCCGCGCCAGAAGCCCGGCAGCTTCAACCTCGACCGCGTGATGGATTCCATCAACAGCCAGCAGGGCTCCGGCCGCTGAGCGAAGCAGGCGACCGCTTGCCTGGGGTCAGCGTCACGGGACGCGCGCCGGGCGGCGTCGCCTTCCGTGACGCCGACGCCTAGGCGCGTGCGCGGATCGCGGTGGCGACGGCTCGAGGAAGAATCGCCGCGCCGCCGCGTCGCGCCGTCACGACCGCGCCGTCGCGCGACCGCCCAGCTCCGGCTCCGGCGTCGTCTCGCCGACGAAGCCCTTGCCGACCAGCCGGTCGAAGATCGGGCTCGCCATCAGCGTGGTGACGATCGCCATGATCACCAGCGTGGCGAACAGGCCGGGGCCGATGATGCCGCGGCTGAGGCCGATGTTGATGATGATCAGCTCCATCAGCCCGCGCGCGTTCATCAGCACGCCGATGCCGAGCGCCTCGCGCTGCGGCACGCCGGTGAGCCGCGCCGCCGCCCAGCAGGCGAGGCCCTTGCCGGCGATCGCCGCGACCAGCACGGCGCCGGTCATCAGCCACAGGAACGCCGAGTCGATCAGCGTGATCCGGGTGTTGAGCCCGGAGTAGGTGAAGAACAGCGGCAGCAGCAGCGAGACCGTCAGCGGCTGGATGCGCGTGATGACGTCGCGCGCGACGCTGCGCGGGATCACGCTGCCGGCGACGAAGGCGCCGAACACGGCGTGCAGGCCGATCGCGTCGGTGACGAAGGCGCCGAGCGCCATCGTCGCCAGCGCGACGACGAGGCCGGTCTCGGTCAGCGAGCCCTTGTCGAACAGCCACTGCGACAGCCAGCCCAGCAGCGGCCGTACGGCCATCACCATGACCGCGACGAACAGCGCGCCGCCGCCGACGTTGGTCGCAGCGCCGGCGACGTTGCCTTCGAAGCTCGCCAGCACGATCGCCAGCAGGCACCACGCCGCGGCGTCGTCGAGCGCGCCGGCGCCGATCGCGACGGTGCCCATGCGCGTGCCGGCGAGGCCCTTGAAGTGGATGATGCGGGCGAGCATCGGGAAGGCGGTGATCGACATCGACGCGCCGAGGAACAGCACCGCCTCGAACAGCGAGGTCTTGGCTGGGAAGAGGTCGGTCCACGACTTCATCGCCCAGCCGAGCAGGCCGCCGAGCACGAACGGCGTGACGATGCCCGCCGCCGAGACCGCCACCGAGCTCTTGAAGTGCTTCTTGACGATGTCGACGCGGAACTCCATGCCGACGACGAACATGTAGAGCGCGAGGCCCAACTGCGACGCCGGGAACAGGTAGCTCTGCGTGTCGCGGGTCTTCTGGCTCGGGTCCCACGGGAAGATCCACGCCTGCGCCTCGGGCGCCAGCAGGCCGAACAGCGACGGCCCGAGCATCACGCCGGCGATCATCTCGGCGACGACCTGCGGCTGGCCGAAGCGCTTCGCCACCAACCCGACCAGCCGGCAGACCAGCAGGATCACTGCGATCTGCGCGAAGAAGTGGACGGCGAGCGACAGGTTGTTCATCGGCGGGCGGCGGTCGGCGGGGCACGGTAGCCGACGCCGCCGGTCGCCGCAGCGTTCGATGGCAACGACGGTCCCAGATGCGACGGAGACGCGACAGCCCGCGGGTTGCCGCCTCCGCGGGGCGAGGTATTCCTAGGGCGTGCTGCCGACCCTGCCGATGCCGTCCTTCGTTCGCGCCGCTGCCGCTGCGGCCGCGCTGCTCGCCGCTGCCGCCGCCCAGCACGGCGCCGCGCCCGCTGGCGGGGCCGACGGCTGGTGGGCCTATCGCCCGCTGCAGCGGCCCGAGGTCCCGGCCGTGCGCGCCGCCGGCTGGGTGCGCAACCCGGTCGACGCCTATGTGCTGGCCGGGCTCGAGCGCCGCGGCCTGACGCCGGCCGGCGAGGCCGACCGCCACACGCTGCTGCGCCGCGTCACCTACGACCTCACCGGGCTGCCGCCGACGGCCGACGAGATCGCCGCCTTCGTCGCCGACGCCGCGCCGGACGCCTACGAGAAGGTCGTCGACCGCCTGCTCGCCTCGCCGCAGCACGGCGTGAAGTGGGCCCAGCACTGGCTCGACTGCGTGCGCTACGCCGAGACCGACGGCTACGAGCGCGACCGCAAGAAGCCGTTCATCTGGCGCTACCGCGATTGGGTCGTCGACGCCTTCAACGCCGACCTGCCGTACGGCGAGTTCCTGCACAAGCAGCTCGCCGGCGACGAACTGCCCGACCCCAAGGTCGCCGACCTGATCGCCACCGGCGTGCATCGCCTCGGCATCTGGGACGACGAGCCGACCGACCGTGAGCAGCACCGCTACGACGACCTCGACGGCGTCGCCGACACCGCCGCGCGCACGATGCTGGCGCTCTCGCTCGGCTGCGCCCGCTGCCACGACCACAAGAAGGACCCGCTGTCGCAGGCGGAGTACCACTCGTTGCTCGGCTTCTTCGAGAACCTGCGGCCGCAGGAAGCCAACGCCCGCGCGGTGCCGGTCGACGGCGCGCGCGAACGCTTCGAGCGCGACCTCGCCGACTACACGACGGCGCGCGACGACGCGACCACGGCGCTGCGCGCCGCGGCGTCCGCGTCGTGGGACGCGATGGACGACGGCGCGCGCATGGCGGCGGCCAAGCGCGCGCTCGCCGACGTCGTCGCCAGCTACCCGGGCGAGCGCGGCAGCGCCGCGCGCCTGATCGACGAGGTCGCCGGCCAGGACGGCCAGAACCACGGCCAGGTCGTGCAGGTCCCCGGCGTCTTCGGCCAGGCGCTGCGCTTCGACGGCGACGACCACGTCACCGTGCCGCGCGTCGTCACCGGCTCGTTCTCGATCACGTTCTTCGTGCGCAGCGAACGGCGCGGCGGCGGCAACGGCAACGACACGCGCTGGTTCACCGGCACCGGCCTCGTCGACGGCGAGGTCGGCGGCGTGGTGCGCGACTTCGGCGTCGCGTGGCACAGCGACGGCCGCGTCGTCGCCGGCACGGGCGACCCGGAGACGTTCGTCGCCTCGGGCCCCGGCCACCACGACGGCCAGTGGCACCACGTCGCCTTCACGCGCGACCAGCAGTCCGGCCGCGTCGCGCTGTACGTCGATGGCGTGCTGTGCGGCGAGGCGACCGGCAGCAAGGCGCCGCTCGACGCGCCGAAGGAACTGACGATCGGCCGCATGCACCCGGGCGGTCGCGGCTTCGTCGGCGACCTCGACGAGATCGCCTTCCACGGCCGCGCGCTCGTCGCCGCCGAGGTCGCAGCGCTCGCCTACCAGCTGCCCGGCGGCGTCGCCGCGGCGCCGGCGATCGCCGAGCTGCCGGCGTTCGCGCAGCTGCGCGCGCTGCGCCGGCCCGACATCGAGACCGTCGAAGTGCTCGCCGTGCAGGAGCACGGCGGCAACGGCCCCGAGGCGTTCGTGCGCTTGCGCGGCAACGTGCACAGCAAGGGGCCGAAGGTCCAGCTCGCGTTCCCAGCGCTCGCCGGCGGCGGCGCGCCGGCGCAGATCGTGCCGACGCAGCAGAGCAGTGGCCGGCGCACCGCGCTGGCGCAGTGGATCACGCGCCCCGACCACGTGCTGACGTGGCGCGTCGCCGCCCACCGCGTCTTCCAGCACCACTTCGGCCGCGGCATCGTGCGCTCGAGCAGCGACTTCGGCCGGCTCGGCGATCAGCCGACGCACCCCGAGCTGCTCGACTGGCTGGCGACCGAGCTGGTGGCGCGCGGCCAGAGCCTCAAGGCGCTGCACAAGCTGCTGGTGACGTCGGCGACGTACCGCATGGCGTCGACGTTCGACGAGAAGGCCGCCGCCGTCGACCCGCAGAACGACGCGTTGTGGCGCTTCGACCGCCGGCGCCTCACCGCCGAGGAGATCCGCGACTCGATCCTCGCGATGACCGGCGAGCTCAACCTCGAGCGCGGCGGCCCGAGCGTCTACCCGCCGATGCCGAAGGAAGTGCTCGCCACCGCCTCGCGGCCCGACGACGCGTGGGGCAACTCGCCGCCCGAGCAGGCCGCGCGCCGCAGCCTGTACGTGCACGTCAAGCGCTCGCTCGCCGAGCCGCTGCTCGCCGGCTTCGACCGCGCCGACACCGACTCGAGCTGCCCGGTGCGCTTCGCCACCGTGCAGCCGACGCAGGCGCTGACGATGCTCAACGGCGACTTCGCGCAACTGCAGGCGCAGCGCTTCGCCGCGCGGCTGATGCAGCAGGCGCAGGGCATCGACGCGCAGGTGCGCCTGGGCCTCGAACTGGTCACGCAGCGGTCGGCGCGCGCCGACGACGAGCGCCGGCTGCTGGCGCTCGCGAGCGAGCTGCGGCGCGACCACGGCCGCGACGAGGCGCAGGCGCTGCAGCGCGTCTGCCTCGTGCTGCTCAACGCCAACGAGTTCGTCTACCTCGACTGATCCCGCCGCTTCCGCCGCGACCGCCAACCAACCCGCACCGACCATGGCTTCGATCCGCAACGGCTTCTGCGGCCGCACCCGCCGCGAGTTCCTCTGGCAGGCGGGCGGCGGCTTCGCGTCGCTCGGCCTGACCGACCTGCTGTCGCGCGACGGCTTCTTCGCGCGCGGCGAGCCGGTCGGGCCGCTGGCGCCCAAGGCCCCGCACCATCCGGCGAAGGCCAAGGCCTGCATCTTCCTGTTCATGTACGGCGGCCCGAGCCAGGTCGACACGTTCGACTACAAGCCCAAGCTCTACGGCCTCGACGGCAAGACCATCGACATCGACACCAAGGGCCGCGGCGGCAGCAAGAACCAGGGCCGCGTCGTCGGGCCCAAGTGGCGCTTCCGTCCGTACGGCGAGTGCGGCCACCACGTCAGCGACCTGTTCCCGCACGTCGCGCGCTGCGTCGACGACATCGCCTTCGTGCACAGCATGTACGCGGAGTCGCCGCTGCACGGCTCGGCGATGCTGATGATGAACAGCGGCAAGATCCTGTCGGGCGCGCCGTGCCTGGGCAGCTGGGTCAACTACGGGCTCGGCACCGAGAACCAGAACCTGCCGGGCTTCGTCGTGATGCTCGACCAGTCCGGCGGCCCGATCTCGGGCGCGAAGAACTGGAACAGCGGCTACATGCCGGCCGTGTACCAGGGCACCGTGCTGCGTCCGTCGGGCGAGCCGATCCTCGACCTGGCGCTGCCCGAGGGCATGACGCCGCGCGAGCAGCGGCGCATCCTCGACGCGCTGCGCGAGCAGAACGAGGCGCACCTCGCGGCACGGCCCGGCGACACGGACCTCGCGGCGCGCATCCAGAGCTACGAGCTGGCGTACCGCATGCAGGCCAACGCGCCGGAGGCGATCGACCTCGCCGACGAGCCGGAGCACATCCGGCGGCTCTACGGCCTCGACAACCCGCGCACCGAGGACTTCGCCCGCAAGTGCATCCTCGCGCGCCGCATGGTCGAGCGCGGCGTGCGCTTCATCCAGGTCTACTCCGGCGGCAACCACAACGACCACAACTGGGACGCGCACGGCGACCTCGTGCACAACCACGAGAAGCACGCCGGCGACACCGACCAGCCGGTCGCAGCGCTGCTCACCGACCTCAAGCAGCGCGGCCTGCTGGAGTCGACGATCGTCGTGTGGGGGCGGCGAGTTCGGCCGCCAGCCGACCGCCGAGTACGCGGAGGGCACCGGCCGCGACCACGACTCGGCGGGCTTCACCATGTGGCTCGCCGGCGGCGGCATCAAGGGCGGCATCAAGGTCGGCGCTACCGACGAGCTCGGCTACAAGGCCGTCGAGAAGCCGTTCCACGTCAAGCACCTGCACGCGACGATCCTGCAGCAGATGGGCCTCGACCCGAACCGGCTCGCGTTCTTCCACGCCGGCTTGGACCAGCGGCTCGTCGGCACCGAAGGCGCGCAGCCGATCCGCGAACTGATCGCGTAGCGGGCCGCTTCAGCCGCGCCGTCGCCGCACGTGCAGCGGTTCGGCAGCACGCCGGGCGGCGGCCGTGCCGGGAAGCGCGGCTGCAAGCGCCGGCGCGGCGCCGCGGCCGGCTGCCGTGCCACTCGCGGTTCAGTTCGCGCTCGGCGTGCGGTCCGGCGGCGCGAGCTCGTCGTCGACGCGGTTCATGTCGAGCGCGACGAGCGTCGCGAGGTAGACGGCGCTGTCGTCGGGCCGCTCGGCGACGAACGCGCGCGCGACGGCGACGAACTCGCGGAAGCCGATGATGCCGCCTTCGCCGCGGCTCAGCAGGCGCGCGCCGAAGTCGAGGGCGTGGGGGAGCGCGAGGCGGCGCAGGGACTCGCGCGCTTCCGTGGCGGGCGTGGGTGGCAGCATGGTGAAGTCGGCGCGTGCTGGCGGGAAGCGCGCGCGCCGGCGGGGTAGTGCGCGACCGGGGGCAGCG
>JBEITC010000630.1:0-1819 GCA_040375075.1 Planctomycetota bacterium
CGACCGGCCGGCTCGCCGCGGGCACGACGACCGTACGCGACGTTGTCGCGCGCCGACAGGTGCGGGAACAGCAGCCCGTCCTGCGGCAGCCAGCCGATGCCGCGCGCCTCCGGCGGCGCGAACACGCCTGCCGCCGGCGCGTCGAGCACGGCGTCGCCAAGCCGCAGTTCGCCGCGCTGCAGCCGCAGCAGGCCGGCGATCGCTTCGACGCAGCTCGACTTGCCCGCGCCATTGGGCCCGACGAGCGCGACCGTCTCGCCCGGCGCGACGTCGAGATCGAACCAGAGCCGCTGCGCGCCGCGCGCGACTTCGCCGTGCAGCGCGAGCGTCATCGCGCGCCTCCGAGCAGCGAGCGCCGCAGCAGGAACAGCACGCCGAGCGAAGCCGTCGCCAGCACGAGACCGAGCGCGATCGCCGTCGCCGGTTCGCCTTCCATCGCGAGTCCGCACGCCAGCGGCATCGTGCGCGTCACGCCGTCGACGTTGCCGGCGAACATCTGCGTGGCGCAGTACTCGCCGAGCGCGCGCGCCCAGCACAGCAGCGCGCCGGTGCGCAACGCGGGCAGCGTCAACGGCACGGTGACGGTCCAGAAGCGCCGCCACGGGCCGGCGCCGAGCGTGCCGGCGACCGCGAGCTGACGGCGATCGAACGCGCGCAGGCCGGCCTCCGCGCTGAGCACGAAGAACGGCATGCCCATGTACGCCGCCGCCAGCACGGTCGCCGCGGTCGTGTACGGCAACGCGCCGCCGGTCACCGCCGCGATCCAGCCGCCGAGCACGCCGTTGCGGCCGAAGGCGAGCAGCAGCGCGATGCCGGCGACGATCGGCGGCAGGACCAGCGGCAGCAGCGCGACCAGGCGCGCCGCGGTGCGCAACCGCGAGTCGCCGCTCGCCAGCCACAGCGCGAGCGGCAAGCCGAAGCCGACGGCGAGCGCGAGCGCGGCCAGCGAACTCACCAGCGACAGGCCCATCGCGCGGTGCACGGCGGGGTCGGCGAGCAGCGTCGGCAGGTCCGCCCACGGCGCGCGCAGCAGCAGGCCGAGCAGCGGCAGCGCGAACAGCAGGACGGCGGCCGCGGCGAGCACGCCGACGAGCCAGCGGGTCGGTGCGGCGGCGTTCATGGCAGTTCGAAACCGTGGCGCGCGAGGACGGCGCGGCCTGCGTCGGAGCGGAGGAACGCGACGAACGCAGCGGCCTGCTCGCGGTCCGCGGCGGCAGCGAGCGGAACGGCGAGCAGTTCGGCGACGACGTCGTGAGCCGGTTCGAGCGGCACGGCGGCGACGCCGGCGACGGCGCAGTCGGTGCGATAGACGATGCCGGCGTCGGCTTCGCCGGCTTGCACCTTGCCGACGATCGCGCGCACGCTCGGCTCGTCGGAGGCGGCCGCGACGGTCACGCCGGCGCGCTGCAGCGCCTGACGCGCGTAGCGGCCGGCCGGTACGTCCGGCGCGCCGAGCAGGACGACGAGATCGAGCCGCGCGAGGTCGGCGAGACCGCGCACGCCCTTGGGGTTGCCGGCGGGCACGACGATGGCGAGGCGGTTCGTCGCGAAGAGCACGGGCTCGCCCGCCGCGAGTCCGGCGGCGACGACCTTCTGCATGGTGACCGCGTCCGCCGACGCGAACACGCAGGCCTGCGCGCCCTGCTGCAGCTGCAGCGCCAGCTGCGCCGAGCCGGCGAACGAGAACCGCGGCCGCACGCCGCCGGACTGCGCGGCCACCGCGTCGGCGACCGCCTCGAACGGCGCCGCCAGCGACGCCGCCGCGAACACCCGCACCGGCGCAAGGGACGCCGAGGCGGCCGCATCCCCGCACGAGGCG
>JBEITC010000596.1:0-2041 GCA_040375075.1 Planctomycetota bacterium
ATCGCCGAACCGGCAGGCCGCGACCGCCACCACCGCGCCGAGGCTCAGCGCCGCGCGCACCTCAGCGCGCCTCCGCCGCCGCCGGCGCCGGCCGCGGCAGCTTCTGTTCGCGCTGCGCGGTGTGCCAGACGAACGTCGCCATGATCACCGACGCCTGCTGCAGGTCGGTGGCGACGGCGTGGTCCCACACGTCCATGTTCGAGTGGTGCGTGCGCGTGCTGTAGCTGACCGGGTCCTGGATGAACTGGAAGCCGGGCACGCCGACGCCGTGGAACGCGAGGTGGTCGGTGCCGCCGGTGTCGTCGCGCGTGATCGTGCTGGCGTCGAGGTCGGCGAACGGCTGCAGCCAACTGCGGAAGATCGGCCCGCAGGCGTCGTTGCCCTGCAGGTAGACGCCGCGGATGCGGCCGGTGCCGTTGTCGAGGTTGAAGTAGCCGGCGACCTTGCCGTGCTCGCCCTTCGGCTCCTGCGCCGTGCCCATGCGCTTCGCGACGTACGCGCGCGAGCCGAGCAGGCCCTGCTCCTCGCCGCTCCACAGGGCCGCGCGGATCGTGCGCCGCGGCGCCACGCCGCTCTTCTTGCTCCACGCCGCGACGAGGCGCGCGGCTTCCATCACCACCGCGCTGCCGCAGCCGTTGTCGGTCGTGCCAGCGCCCGCGTGCCAGCTGTCGACGTGCGCGCCGATCATCGCCAGCTCGCTGCCGAGGACCGGGTCGCCGCCCTTCAGGTCGGCGAGCACGTTGCGGTCGTCGAGGTCCTGCTCGTGGTAGGTCGCCTGCAGTTCGACGACGACGCGCACCGGCAGGCCCTTCTGCAGCAGGCGCACCATGCGGTTGTAGTGCTCGACGGCGATGGTGAACTGCGGCACCACCTCGGCGCCGACCGCGCGCACGTCGCCGCGGCCGCGCACCGCGCCGGGCTTCGGCGCGGCGGCGGCGCCGGACACGAACACCACGCCGTAGTCGCCCTTGCCGGCGCGGTCGATCATCGCCAGCGGGCGCTTCTGCTGCACGATGGCGAGGATCTCTTCGCGCTTGGGGAAGCCGACGCGGAAGTCGTTCTCGTTGCGCGCGGCGGCGGCGCGCTCGGCCGGCGGCGCTGGCGGGACCGACTTCGGATCGGCCATGCGCTGCAGTTCGACGTCGGCGAGCCGGCGGCTGTAGCCGTCGAAGGCTTCGCGGATGTCGCGCGGCTCTTCGACCAGCACGACCTTGCCGGTGAGATCGGCAGCTTCGAGCTGCGCCTTGGTCATGCCCGCGGCGTAGACCACGTCGGCCTCGGTGCGCGGCACGCTCGGCGACCACGCCTTGGGGTAGGCGATCACCGGCCACGGGTTGTCGCCGACGACCGCCATCGCCGACGACTGGCACGACCAGCTGCGGCCGAACGGTCCCCACGCTTCCGTCGTCGCCGCGTAGCCCATCGCGCCCAACTGCTGCACCGCCCAGTCCTGCGCCTTGCGCAGGTTGGGCGAGCCGGTGAGGCGCGGGCCGTAGACGTCGCACAGCCAGCTCAGGTGCTCCATCACCTGCGAACGCTGCATGCCTTCCTCGCGGAAGAACGCGACCGCCGCCGCGTCGACCGGTTCGGTCGAAGGGGCCGCGGCCAGCGCGCCGGGGGCTTGGGCGACGGCGAGCGCGCAGGTGAATGCGCAGGAGAAGACGACGGGAACGAACGCAGCGATCGGTCGGCGCATGGGGATCTCCGGAGCGAGCCTCGTACGGGATGGCCGCGCGCGGCGCGAGCGGCAACCTTCGGTGCGACGGGGACGGGACGCGCGGCGACGCCAGCGACGCCCTGACGCGCAGCAACCCCCGCTTGATTCATCGTGGATTGCCGCCGACAGTCCCGTCGTGCTTCCGACCCGCAGCGCCCTGACGCTCGCCCGCCGCCTCGCGGCGATGGCCGTGCTGGTGCTGGCGCTGGGTCTGCCGCGCTTCTTCGTGCTGTGCTCGGCCGGCGGCGACGAACTGCACCTGGAGTTCGTGCACGCCCCGGGCGAATGCTGCGACACGGCCACGCCGTCGCCCGCCGACGCGCC
>JBEITC010000026.1:0-18028 GCA_040375075.1 Planctomycetota bacterium
GCGCGCCTTGGCGCCGCCGGCCGCGCGGTGCGCTTCCAGGGCCGCACGCTGCCCGAGGTGCTCGACCTGTCGGTCGCCGACGCGCTGGCGTGGGTCCGCGGGCTGCGGCTCGTCGGCAACGCGGCGCGCATCGGCCGCGACATCCTGCAGGAGATCGAGCGCCGGCTCGTCTTCCTGGTCGACGTCGGGCTCGGCTACCTGACGCTGAGCCGCCGCGCGCCGACGCTGTCGGGCGGCGAGTCGCAGCGCATCCGCCTCGCGGCGCAGGTCGGCGCCGGCCTGCGCGGCATCCTCTACGTGCTCGACGAGCCGAGCATCGGCCTGCACGCGCGCGACCAGGAGCGGCTGCTGCGCACGCTCGAAGCGCTGCGCGATCGCGGCAACACCGTCGTCGTCGTCGAGCACGACGAGGACACCATGCGTCGCAGCGACTTCCTCGTCGACGTCGGCCCGGGCGCTGGCGTGCACGGCGGCGAGATCACCGCGGCGGGCACGCCGGCCGAGGTCGAGGCCACGCCGGGTTCGTTGACGGGGCGCTACCTGCG
Organism: Planctomycetota bacterium; assembly: GCA_040375075.1. GTDB lineage: Bacteria > Planctomycetota > UBA1135 > UBA1135 > UBA2386 > UBA2386. Next base: position 546 of record JBEITC010000026.1, read on the forward strand.
CGGCGAGCTCGTGGTGCCGATGCCAGCACGGCGCCGCGACGCGCCCAAGGGCGCGCTGAAGATCCATGGCGCGCGGCAGCACAACCTGCAGGGCGTCGACGTCACGATCCCGCTCGGTCGCTTCGTCGCCGTCACCGGCGTCTCGGGCTCCGGCAAGTCGACGCTGGTGCACCACGTGCTGGTGCCGGCGCTGCAGCGCGAACTCGGCGGCGCCGAGGGCCTGGCGTCGCACTGCCAGCGCGTCGACGGCATCGGCCAGCTCGACAAGGTGGTGGAGATCGACCAGGCGCCGATCGGTCGCACGCCGCGCAGCAACCCGGCGACCTACACCGACGTCTGGTCGCAGGTGCGCGACCTGTTCGCGCAGCTGCCGGAGAGCAAGCTGCGCGAGTACGACAAGGGCCGCTTCTCGTTCAACGTGCCGGGCGGCCGCTGCGAGGCGTGCGAAGGCGCTGGCGTCACCACGCTGGAGATGAACTTCCTCGCCCCGGTCGAGGTCGTCTGCGAGGAGTGCGGCGGCGCGCGCTTCCACGCCGAGACGCTGCAGGTCCGCTGGCAGGGCAAGAGCGTCCACGACGTGCTCGAGATGACCGTCGACGAGGCGGCGAAGTTCTTCGCCGACCTGCCGAAGGTCGCGCGCGGCCTCGTCGCGCTGCAGGACGTCGGCCTCGGCTACCTCAAGCTCGGCCAGCCGTCGACGACGCTGAGCGGCGGCGAGGCCCAGCGCGTCAAGCTGGCGACCGAACTGCAGCGGCCGGCGACCGGCAAGACCTTCTACGTCCTCGACGAGCCGACCACCGGCTTGCACTTCCACGACGTCGCCAAGCTGCTCGCGTCGCTGCAGCGCCTCGTCGACGCCGGCAACACCGTGCTCGTCATCGAGCACAACCTCGACGTCGTGCGCGCGGCCGACTGGTTGATCGAGATGGGCCCCGAGGGCGGCAGCGGCGGCGGTCGCGTCGTCGCCACCGGCACGCCCGAAGACGTCGCCGACAGCGACGTCGCGCCGACCGGCGCGGCGCTGCGGGCGATCGGCCTCGGCAAGAAGGGGCGCAAGGCCGCGGCGAAGCCTGCCGCGGCGGCGGCGCGCGCGCCGAAGCTGCCGCGACCGACGAGCATCGCGGTGCGCGGCGCGCGCCCGCACAACCTGCAGGCCGGCGACGTCGACGTGCCGCTCGGCTCGTTCACCGTCGTCACCGGGCCGTCGGGCTCGGGCAAGTCGAGCCTCGCGTTCGACACGATCTTCCAGGAAGGCCAGCGCCGCTTCCTCGAGAGCATGTCGACGTACGCGCGGCGCTTCCTCGGCCGCATGGACCGGGCGCCGTGCGACCGCATCGACGGCCTCGGGCCGGCGATCGCGATCGACCAGAAGCGCACCGCGCGCAGCCCGCGGTCGACGGTGGCGACGACCACCGAGATCCACGACTACTTGCGCCTGCTGTACGCGCGCATCGGCCGCTCGCACTGCCCGACGCACGGCCAGGAGCTCGCGGCGTGGTCGCCGAGCAAGGCGGCGGCGCGCTGCCTCGGCGACTGGCCGGGCCGACGCATCCACGTGCTGGCGCCGATCGCCGTCCCGCCGGACGCCGCGCCTCACTGGCTCGAAGCGCTGCGTCGCGAATGGCAGGTCGCCGGCCGCGTGCGCGCCCTGGTCGACGGCGTCGAGCGCCGCATCGACGAGGCGTGGGGGAAGGCGACCCCGCAGGAACTGTTCCTCGTGCTCGACCGAACGACCGTCGGCGATCGCGTGCGTCTGGCCGACGCGATCGAGCAGGCGCAGGCGGCTGCGGCGGCGCATGGCGGCGCGGCGGCGGCGGTGGTGCAGCTGGCGGACGGCGATGACAAGGGCGCGCGCCAGTGGTTCCGCGCCGAAGCGGGCTGCCACCTGTGCGGCTTCGAGGCGCCGAAGGAAGTCCACCCGCGCTGGTTCTCGTTCAACCACCACAGCGGCGCCTGCCCGAGCTGCCTTGGCCTCGGCAACGTCGTCGTCTGCGCCGAGGAACTGCTCGTCAACCACCCCGACAAGCCGGCCTTCGGCGGCGCGATCCAGCATCCGGGCGCGGCGTTCACGTTCCTGGTCGGCCGCGAGGGCTACTTCGCCGAGGTGGCGCAGGCGCTGGCGGCGCGGCGCGGCTTCGACCTGGGCAAGCCGTGGCGCAAGCTGCCGGCCGACGTGCGCAAGCTGCTGCTGCGCGGCGCTGGCGACGAGCGCTTCGAGGTCGTGTTCAAGAAGGACGACGGCGGCAGCCGGCGCGAGTGGCGCATGCAGGTGGCCTGGAAGGGGCTCGCGCGCCAGGTCGAGGAGTGGTTCCTCGGCAAGGAAGGCGACGACGCCGGCGACCCGCGCTTCGCCGCGGTGATGCGCAGCCAGCCGTGCCCCGACTGCATGGGCGAACGGCTGCTGCCGGGGCCGCGCGCCGTGCGCGTCGCGGGCGCGCGCCTGCCGGAGATCCTCGCCGACACCGTCGACGGGGCGCTGCAGCGGCTCGCCGCGTGGAAGCTGACGGCGACCGAGCGGCGCATCGCCCAGGACGTGCTCAAGGAGCTCAACAACCGGCTGACGTTCCTGCGCGACACCGGCCTCGGCTACCTCACGCTCGATCGGTCCGCCGCGACGCTCTCGGGCGGCGAGGCGCAGCGCATCCGCCTCGCGACGCAACTTGGCAACCGGCTGGTGGGCGTGCTGTACGTGCTCGACGAGCCGACGGTCGGGCTGCACCCGCGCGACACCGAGCGGCTGCTGCGCACGCTGCTCGATCTGCGCGACCTCGGCAACACGGTGCTCGCGGTCGAGCACGACGAAGTCATGGTGCGCGCCGCCGACTGCGTCGTCGACATGGGCCCGGGCGCTGGCGTGCGCGGCGGCCGCGTCGTCGCGCACGGCGCGCCGGCGGTGGTCGCCGCCGCCGACACGGCCACCGGTCGCTGGCTGCGCGGCGAACTCGCGCCGGTGATCCCCGAGCAGCGGCGCGCGCCGAAGGGCCACGCGGCGCTGCGCGGCGTCACCCTGCACAACCTGCGCGGCGTCGACGTCGACGTGCCGCTCGGCTGCTTCACCGCGGTGACCGGCGTCTCCGGTTCCGGCAAGTCGTCGCTGATCATGGACGCGCTGGTCCCGGGCCTGCGCGACGGCGGCGTCGCGGTCGCTTGGGCGGACGGCGAGGCGCGGCCGCATGCGCTCGTCGTCGTCGACCAGGGACCGATCGGCAGCTCGCCATCGAGCAATCCGGCGACCTACACCGGCGCGTTCACCGCCATCCGCGAACTGTTCGCCGCGACGCCGCTCGCGAAGCAGAAGGGCTTCGGCCCGGGCCGCTTCTCGTTCCACGTCAGCGATGGCCGGTGCGGCCAGTGCGAGGGCAAGGGCCAGATCCTCGTCGAGATGCACTTCCTCGCCGACGTCTGGGTGACCTGCGAGCTGTGTCGTGGGCGTCGCTACAACGCCGAGACGCTGTCGGTGCAGTACCGCGGCAAGGACATCAGCCAGGTCCTCGCGATGGACGTCGATGGGGCGCTCGCCTTCTTCGGCAACCACAAGCACATCGTGCGGCCGCTGCAGTTGCTCGCCGACGTCGGTCTCGGCTACCTGACGCTGGGCCAGCCGGCGAACACGTTCTCGGGCGGCGAAGCGCAACGCATCAAGCTGGTCGCCGAGCTGGCGCGCCGGCCGCGCGAGCACACGGTCTACGTGCTCGACGAGCCGACCACCGGCTTGCACGCCGACGACGTCCGCAAGCTGCTGGCGGTGCTCGACCGGTTGCTGGCGCGCGGCGACTCGGTGGTGGTCATCGAGCACCACCTCGACGTCATCGCCGCGGCCGACCACGTCCTCGAGATGGGGCCGGAGGCCGGCTCGGGCGGCGGCCAGATCGTCGTCGCCGGCACGCCGGAGGCGGCGGCCGCCTGCGCCGCGAGCCACACCGGCCGGTTCCTGCGCGATCGGCTCGCCGTGCGCGCGGCGGCCGCGATCGCGCCGCCGCGGGTCGCCAAGACCAACCGCGCGAGCAAGGGGCCGACCAAGAGCAAGGGCAAGGGCAAGTCCAGGGGTGCAGGCAAGGCGCCCGCCAAGGACGAGGGCGAGGCATGAACGAGCCGCCGTTGATCGTCCAGACGGATCGCACCGTGCTGCTGGAGACGACGCATCCCGAGTACGAGGCCGCACGCGACCGGTTGGCCCGGTTCGCCGAGCTGGAGAAGTCGCCCGAGTACGTGCACTTCTACAAGATCACGCCGGTCAGCTGCTGGAACGCGGCCGCGCTCGGCGAGTCCGTCGACGACGTCTGCGACTGGCTGGTGCGCGCGTCGCGCTTCCCGATCGTGCCGGCGGTGCTGGCGCAGGTGCGCGAGTGGTTCCGCCGCTACGGCCTGCTGCGGCTCGTCGCCGCGCCCGGCGGCCGGCTGACGCTGCGTTGCGACGAGCCGGCGACGCTGGCGCAACTGGTCGAACAACCGGGCGTGGCCAAGCTCGTCGCGGTCGACGACGACGGCGGCGTCTCGCTCGCCGCCGAGGCGCGCGGCGAGGTCAAGCAGGCGCTGGTGAAGCTCGGCTACCCCGTCGACGACCGCGCGGGCTATCGCCAGGGCGATGCGTTGCCGTTCGCGCTGCGCGAAGCGCCCAAGGGCCAGTCGGGCTTCCGGCTGCGCGACTACCAGCAGGCTGCGGCGTCGGCGTTCCACGCTGGCGGCAGCGATCGCGGCGGCTGCGGCGTCGTCGTGCTGCCCTGCGGCGCGGGCAAGACGGTCGTCGGCATCGCGTCGATGCGGCTGCTGCAGACCAACACGCTGGTGCTGACGACCAACACCGTCGCGGTGCGGCAGTGGGTGCGCGAGATCCTCGAGAAGACCTCGCTGACGGCCGACCAGGTGGGCGAATACACCGGCGAGCACAAGCAGGTCCGGCCGGTGACCGTCGCGACCTACCAGATCCTGACGCACCGCAAGGGCAAGCTCGATGGCTTCACGCACCTCGACCTGTTCGACCAGGGCGGCTTCGGCCTGATCGTCTACGACGAGGTGCATCTGCTGCCGGCGCCGGTGTTCCGCGCCACCGCCGGCATCCAGGCGCGTCGGCGCCTCGGGCTCACCGCCACGCTGGTGCGCGAAGACGGTCGCGCCGACGAGGTGTTCTCGTTGATCGGGCCCAAGCGCTACGAGCTGCCGTGGAAGCAGCTCGAGCGGCAGGGCTTCCTCGCAGTGGCCCGCTGCTACGAGGTGCGCACGCCGCTCGGTGAGGCGCGGGCGCAGCGCTACGTCGCTGCGGGCGCGCGCAGCCAGATCCGCATCGCCGCCGACAACGAGCGCAAGGAAGACGTCGTCGGCGCGCTGTTGCGTCGTCACGCCGGCGATCGCGTGCTCGTGATCGGCCAGTACCTCGAGCAGCTGCAGCGCCTCGCGACGGTGTTCACGCTGCCGCTGATCACCGGCCAGACGCCGAACGCCGAGCGCGACCGGCTGTACGCCGCGTTCCGCGCCGGCCAGATCAAGCGCTTGCTGGTCAGCAAGGTCGGCAACTTCGCGATCGACCTGCCGGACGCCAACGTCGCCATCGAGGTCAGCGGCACGTTCGGCAGCCGGCAGGAGGAGGCGCAGCGCCTCGGCCGCGTGCTGCGGCCGAAGGCCGATGGCGGCCCGGCCAGCTTCTACACGGTCGTCAGCGCCGACACGCGCGAGCAGGAGTTCGCGCGCAAGCGCCAGCTGTTCCTCACCGAGCAGGGATACGCCTACGAGATCCTCCAGGCCGCCGACCTGCTGGCCGACGACGCCACGGCCGGCGAGGAGCGGCGCGCATGACCCGCCTGAGCTTGCGCATGCTGCTCCAGGGCGGCGGCGACTCCGCGCTGCGCGAATGCGTGTTCCGCTGGTGCGGTGCTCCTTCGGGCGACGCCAAGCCGTCGCTCGCCGCGGCCGCCGCCGCGATGGAGGACGAGGCCAAGGCGCAGGCGCGCATCGCCGCGCTGCCGAAGAAGCTCCAGGACCTGCTCGAGCCGTTCTTCGCGCCGAGCGGCGCGGTGCGGCCGGTGCAGGCGCTGGTCGCCGAGTGCGGCAAGCAGTTCAAGAGCCGTTTCGAGCTGGAGGCGGCGCTGGCGGCGCTGCACCGCGAGGCGTTCGTCTGGCACGTCAAGGACAAGCGCTGGGCGACGTTCGACTCGCCGAGCTGGGCGGTGCCGAGCGAACTGGTCGAGTGCGTGCTGCAGGCGCGCCAGCGGCGACAGCGCCTGCTCCAGGACGCGATCACGCTCCAGGGTTTCCTGGACGCCCGCTACTTCCGCGAGCGCGCGGCCGTCGGCAAGACCAACGGCAAGGACGACGACAAGGCCGCCGACCACGCGCGCAAGATCTACAAGCTGTACGCGATGGAGGCCTCGATCGCGCAGCGGCTGGCGAAGCTGCCGCGGCCGGTCGCCGCGATCGTCGACGACGTCCTGTACAAGCACGGCGGCATCGCCGGCTGGGACGAGGTCCTGCGCGAGGTCGAGTTCGAGCAGCCGCCGGACCGCGCGCTGGTCGGCAAGTGCCTCGCCGAGGCGATGCTCGGCGCCGTCGTCGAGCTCGACCTCGCGCGCATCGGCATCCAGCCGGTCGAACAGGCCGTCGTCGTCTTCCACGAGGTCTCGCTGTGCGCGCTGAAGAAGCGCGGCGAGGAGCACGTGCCGGTGGTCACCGAGGAGCTGTCCTGCCAGGGCGACTTCGTCACCAACGTCGGCCGCTTCCTGCGCGAGTTGCAGCAGAGCAAGGTGCTGTTCACCTCCGAGGGCGACCTGTTCAAGGCCTCGCAGAAGCGCATCGCCGGTACGTTGCTGCCGGTGCCCGGCGGCTTCCTCGGCGCCGAGCCGCTGCTCGAGACGATCTTCCGCTTCTGCCTGCAGCGGCGACTCGTCGACCGCCGCGGCGAACGCGCGCTGCGGCCGACGCCAGCCGGCGCCGAGTTCGAGCGCGCGCCGTTGGGCGAGCAGCTGAAGACGCTCGTCGCGCACTTCGTCGAAGACCGCACGCTGCCCGGCGAGGCGTACCACCACGCCCGCCTGCGCCGCGTGTTCCTCCGGCTGCTGCGCCGCGCCGAGCCGATGCAGTGGCAGGACGTCTCGATCCTGCCGTTCCTCGCCCGCAACGCCTACCTCGCGCAGCTCGAGGCGGCGCCGACGGAGGAGTTCTTCGCCGCGCGCTTCCAGGGCGGCGGCTACACGCCCGGCGAGTCCCTGCAGCAGCTGGCGTGGAACCTGCTGGTCTGGGTGAAGAAGCGGCTCTTCCCGCTCGGCGTCGTCGACCTCGGCGTCCACCAGGGCCGCGTCACCGCCCTGCGGTTGTCGCGCCTTGGCGCCGAGCTGCTCGACGCCGAACCGGCGGCCAAGGCCGGCGGCACGCGCAGCATGGTCATCGTGCAGCCGGACTTCGAGGTGCTGGTGTTCCCCGGCGACGACGTCCACGAAGTCGTGCACCTGTTCGACCGCTTCGCGCACCGGACCAAGAGCGACCACGTGCACCAGTTCCGCATCGACGAGGCGTCCGTGCGTGCGGCGCTCGCCGACGGGCTGACCGGCGCGCAGATCCTGCAGGAGATCGCCGACCGCGCGAAGGCGCCGATCCCGCAGAACGTCCGCTACAGCCTCGAAGAGTGGGGCCACAAGCCGCCGCCCTAGCGCCGGTGGCATCGGATCTGCCGGGTCCTTCACGATCTTCTTCAACTCCGCGCGCTGGCGGACGATGAGCTAACCTCGTTACGGTCCGCCATCACCTATGCCGTCGCCCGCCGAAGATCCGAAGGCCGCTTCGCACGCCACCGCACCCGCCGGTTCCGCGGCCACGAACGCCGGTGTGCTCGTGCTCGGCGCCGGTCCTGCCGGCCTCGCCTGCGCGATGGAGCTCTCGAAGAAGGGCCGCAAGGCGCTGGTCGTCGAGCGCGACGACCAGGTCGGCGGGCTCGCGAAGACGCTGACGATCCGCGAAGGCGAGCTGAAGTTCCTGACCGACATCGGCCCGCACCGGTTCTTCTCGAAGAACAAGTACCTCTACGACTTCATCGAGGACCTGTTGCACGAGGAGTGGCGCAAGGTGCCGCGCCTGACCCGGCAGTTCATCGACGGCAAGTACTACAACTATCCCGTCAACTTCCAGCAGGTCGTCCGCAACCTCGGCTTCTGGCGCAGCTGCCGCATCGGCGTCGACTACGTGCTGGCGCGCCTGCGCTACGGGCTGTTCCAGAAGCCGCTGCGCACCTTCGAGGACTACGTCGTCGCGAACTTCGGTCGCGCGCTCGCCGAGTTCTCGATGATCAACTACACCGAGAAGATCTGGGGCATCCCGGTCCGCGACATCCACCCGGACTGGGCGAAGCAGCGCATCCACGGACTCAACCTGCTGAGCGTCCTGAAGAACGCGATCGGCCTGCGCAGCAAGAAGGGCCCGAAGTCGCTGGTCGACGAGTTCTACTACCCGCAGTTCGGCACCGGCACGATCTACGAGGAGATCGGCCGCCACCTGCAGAAGAACGGCACCGAGATCCGCACGCGCACCGAGCCGCTCAAGGTCCGTCACGACGGCAAGCGCATCACGTCCGTCGACCTGAAGACGCCCGAGGGCGTCGTCACCGTGCATCCCGAGCACGTCGTCGAGTCGGTGCCGCTGACGCACTTCCTGACGCTGCTCGATCCGCCGCCGCCGCCTGCGGTCATGGCGGCGGCCACGCAGCTGAAGTGGCGCGCGCAGGTCTACCTGTTCCTGACGCTCGACAAGGAGAAGGTCACCGACGACAACTGGATCTACTTCCCGAGCAAGGACATCCCGTTCGGCCGCACGAGCGAGATGAAGAACTTCAGCCCGGACATGTGCCCGCCGGGGAAGACCTCGTTCTTCATCGAGTTCTTCGCCTTCGAGTCCGACCCGATCTGGTCGATGACGAAGGAGCAGGTGCTCGACCTCGTCATGCCGTACTTCGAGAAGTGGGGCTTCTTCACCCGCAAGGAAGTGCGGCAGGCCTACCTGTGGAAGCGCCCGCACGTCTACCCCGTGTACGACAGCGAGTACAAGTCGCGCCTCGCCACGATCCAGCGCTGGCTCGAGCAGCTGGAGAACCTCGTGTACGTCGGTCGGCCCGGCCGCTTCCGCTACACCAACCAGGACCACAGCCTGGAGATGGGCATCATCGCCAGCCGCATGATCCTCGAGGGCCGCAAGTACGACATGGACACGGTCGGCTCGGAGAACGAGTACTTCGAGAAGGGTCCGATCTACGAGAAGCGCATCTGACCCGGCGCGCCGCGCGCCGTTTCAGCGCCGCGCGCGCAGCAGGTCGAGCTGGCCCTTGAGGACCGCGAGCGCCGTCTCGGTGCGCAGCGGCCGCGGGCCGCAGGAGACGGGCACGAAGCCGTGCGCTGCCAGCTTCTCGACTTCGTACGGCAGGAAGCCGCCGTCGGGGCCGAGCGCCAGCGCGATCCCGTCGATGCCGGCGAGGTCGAGTCCGGACGTCGGCGTCGCCGCCGCCGGATGCGCGACGAAGCGCGCTGGCGGCAGGCCTGCGGCCGGCAGCCAATCCTCGGCCATCGGCTTGAACAGCGGATGGAACACGACCACGGGCAAGCGCGCGCGGCCGGTCTGCTCCATGCCGGCGAGCAGCGCCGCACGCTGCAGCGGCGGCCGCATGGCTTCGCTGTCGAGATGGCTCTTCTCGACGCGCCACGAACGGAACAGGACGATGCGGCCGAAGCCGAGCGCGGCGGCGTGCGCGAGCATGCGCAGCAGCACCTTCGGTCGTGGCACGGCCAGCAGCAGCGCGTCGGCCGGCGCCGGCTCGCCGTCGCCACCGATCTCGCAGCGCACCTCAACGGCCTCGCTGCCGATGGATTCGACGTGGGCGACGCCGATGCCGCCGTCGACGACGGCTGCGCGCAGCGTGTCGCCGGCCTGCGCGCGCAGCACCGTGCGCACGTGCTCGGCGCGGCGGCCGACGAGACGGCAGCGGCCGGCGTCGTCGAGTTCGTGCGGCTCGAGCAGCAGGAAGTTCACGGTGCGATGCTAGCAGGGGCGCGGCGGGTGGCTCTACCATCCCGTTCCGCATGACCGCCCCACGAATCGAGGACCTGCCGACGCGCCGGCGCGGTCGTCTCCGCCGCCTCAAGGAGGTGCCGGTGTTGCCGAGCATGATCACGCTCGGCAACCTCGTCTGCGGCTTCCTCGCCATCGCCAAGGTCGCCGACGCGCTGCGTCAGGCGCAGCCGGGCGCCCAGTTCGCGACGGTGGTGGACTTCTTCGCCACCGCGGTCGCGTTGGTGTTCGTGGCGATGGTCTTCGATGCGCTCGACGGCCGGGTCGCCCGCATGACCGGGCAGGCGACTCCGTTCGGCGCCCAGCTCGACAGCATGGCGGACATGGTGACGTTCGGCGTCGCACCGGCGTTCCTCGGCAAGGTGCTGGTCGATTGGCACGCCCAGACCGACGCCAACAGCCTGCTGCCGCTGCATCCCCGCCTGTTCTTCGCCGCCGCCGCCTTCTACGTCGTCGGCGCAGCGCTGCGGCTGGCGCGCTTCAACGTCGAGACCGGCGCCGACGAGGACGATCACACCCAGTTCAAGGGCCTGCCCTCGCCGGCGGCTGCCGCGGTCGCCGTGTCGCTGGTCGGCTTGTTCTGCACGCGCAACGATCCGGAGGCGAAGCTGGCGCACTGGCTGCTCGGTCCGCGCCAGTTCGACCTCCTCGTCGTCGCGATGCCGGGCGTGCTGATGCTGCTCGGACTGCTGATGGTGAGCCGCCTGCCGTACCCGCACGCGATGCACTGGCTGATGAAGGGCCGCAACAGCCTGCCGGTGGTGGCGGTCGCCGTGACGTTGGTGATCGTCGCCGCCATCGAGTGGCAGCTCGCCCTGGCGGTGACGACGATCTCGTACCTGGCCACGGGCCCGCTGGTCTGGCTGTTCCGCGTGGTCGCGCGCCGACGCGACGATGACGAGGACGACGCCGACGACGGCTCGCCGCTGCGTTCCGCCCCGTCGCGCAACTGAGCACCGCCACGACCGTCCGCCCGTGAACCTCCTCCGCCCGCAGCTCGTCCACGTCGCCCTCGGCAGCAACGAAGGGGATCGCGACGCCCACTTGCAGCGCGCCGTCGACCGTCTGGCGCAGACGCCGGGGATCGCCGTGCGCCGCGTCTCGTCAGCGCTCGAGACCGCCTTCGTCGGCGATGGCCCGGCGCAAGGCCCGTACCGCAACGCCGTCGTCGAGATCGAGTGCGCGCTGCCGCCGCATGCCTTGTTCGCGCTGTGCAAGCAGCTCGAAGCCGAGGCCGGCCGCAAGTTGCCGGCGCCGCGCAACCAGCCACGGCCGCTCGACCTCGACATCGTGTTCTACGGCGACGAGGTCGTCGACACGCGCGACCTGGTCGTGCCGCACCCGCGCTGGCACGAGCGGGCCTTCGTGCTCGAGCCGTTGGCCGAACTCGGCGTCGACGTCCGCGGCAAGCGGCGCTGGGAAGGCCCCGAGGTGATCGAGGCGCCGGCGGCGATGTCGGCGCGCTCGGCGGCGTGGCGGGCCGGCGGCTGCGTGATCGGCATCGTGCCGACGATGGGCAGTCTGCACGCCGGGCATCGTCGGTTGATGGAGATCGCCCGCGCCGAGTGCGACCGCGTGATCGCGACGATCTTCGTCAACCCGCTGCAGTTCGGGCCGCAGGAGGACTTCGCCGCCTACCCGCGCGACCTCGCCGGCGATCTGGCGGTCTGCCGTCAGGCCGGCGTCGACGCCGTGTTCGCGCCGACGGTCGCGCAGATGTACGACCCGGCGTTCTGCAGCCACGTCGCCGTCGGCGCCGCCGCCGAAGGCATGGAGGGCGCCGTGCGTCCCGGCCACTTCTCCGGCGTGGCGACGGTCGTGGCCCGTTTGTTCGCCATCGCGCAGCCCATGCGCGCGTACTTCGGCGAGAAGGACGCCCAGCAGCTGGCGGTGATCCGCCGGATGACGCGCGACCTCGGCTTCCCGATCCGCGTCGTGCCGTGCCCGATCGTGCGCGAGTCCGACGGCTTGGCGATGTCGAGCCGCAACGTCTACCTCGGCGCCGCCGACCGCGTCGCCAGCACGACGCTCGTGCGCGCGCTGCGCAGCGCGCGCGACGCCTTCCGGCGCGGCGAGCGCGATCGCGACCGCCTCCTGCAGCGCGCGCGCACGGTGATCGCCTCCGAGCCGCGTGCCTCGCTCGACTACCTCGAACTGCGCAGCGAAGAAGATCTCGCGCCGCTGCCGCCGGGTCCGCTCGCGGGTGGTCGCATGCTCGTCGCCGCGCGCTTCGTCGACGGCCCGCGCCCGGTCCGGTTGCTCGACAACCTGTCGCTCGACGGAGCGGACGAGGCATGAGCGCAGGCGCGGCGCTGCGCCTGCCGGCGCGGGCGAAGCTGAACCTGTGGCTGCGCGTCGTCGGTCGCCGCGCCGACGGCTACCACCTGCTCGAGACGCTGTTCCATGCGCTCGACCTGCACGACGACCTGACCGTCGAGCTTGCCGGCGCGGGCGTGGACTTGGCGGTCACGGCCGACGCGCCGGAGCTCGCGGTCGCGCCTGGCCCCGACAACCTCGTCGAGCGGGCGCTGCTGGCGCTGGCGCGTCGCGCGGGCTACCGCGGCGGCTTCCGCGCGTCGCTGCACAAACGCATTCCGCACGGCGGCGGCCTGGGTGGCGGCAGCAGCGACGCGGCGGCGGCGCTGCGGCTCGGCAACGCGTTGCTCGGCGCGCCGCTCGCCGACGCCGAACTCGCTGCGCTCGCCGCGTCGCTCGGCGCGGACTGCGCGTTCTTCCTGCGCGGCGGCAGCCAGTGGGGGCGAGGCGTCGGCGACGAACTCGCGCCCGCGACCGTCGCGCCGCGGCACTTCGTGCTGGTGTGTCCGCCGTTCGGTTGCCCGACCGTTGCGGTCTACAAAACGTTCGCGGCCCTGTGGCAGGCGCGTTCGCAAGCTGATACGGTCGAGCACATTCCGGCGGTCGACGAGCCGGAGGCCCTGTTGCTGCGGGGCTTCCGCAACGACCTGCGGGCGGCGGCAGAGCGGGTGCAACCCGCGCTCGCCCCGCTGCGGCAGCGCGTGGCGGAGCTGGCGCAGCGCGAGGTGGCGATGACGGGCAGTGGCTCGACCTTGTTCGTGCCGTTCTCCGTCGCGTCGGACGCGCAGCGATGCGCGCAGGACCTGGAGCCGCTCGCCGCCATCGGCGCGCGCATCCTGGTCACGCGCAGCGCGGCGGCCGGAGTCGAGGCGCCGGCGGCGGTCTGACGCAGGCGTCGGGTAGTTGCGCGCGCCGGCGCGATCGGCGGGTCGTTCAACCTGGGAGGCGGCATGCATACCGAACGCAGTGACAGCGGTCCCTTGCGCTTTGCGATCACCGAGGTGCGCATCAAGCTCACCGAGGATCCGCGCAACAAGCTGCGCGCGTACGCGAGCGTCACCATCGGCGACGCCTTCGTGGTGCGCGACCTGAAGATCATCGATGGCGCGAAGGGCCCGTTCGTGGCGATGCCGAGCCGCAAGCTCGCGGACCATTGCCAGCGGTGCCAGCACAAGAACCACATGCGCGCGCACTACTGCAACCAGTGCGGCAGCCGGCTCGATCCGGACCGGGCGCCGCGCGACGGACGTGGTCGTTCGCGGTTGCACGCCGACCTGGCGCACCCGATCAACAGCGACACGCGCATCGAGGTGCACAAGGCGGTGGTGCGCGCCTACTACGAGGAGATCGAGGCCCAGCAGGCGGCGGGCGCGGACTACCGGCCGAAGGACTTCGACGACCTCGACGTGCTGTCGGAATCGGTCGACGTCGAGTACCTGGACGAACTGACCCGGCGGCAGGAAGAGCGCGAACGGCGCCGCCGCGAGCAGGCCGGCCAGGGCGAAGCCGGCGCCGAGGCGTAGGCAGCCCGGACCGTCGCGGGCTAGGATGCGCGGCGTGCCGCTGCGCATCGTGATCTTCGGCCCGGGCCGCGTCGGCGTCGCGTTCGCGCGAGCGTTGACCAGCGCCCGTTGCGACGTGCTCGGCTTCGTCGGGCGCGATCCCGATCGTGCCTCGGCCGCCGTCGCCGCAGCCGGCTGTGGGCGCGTGCTGGCCGCGGCCGACCACGGGAAGGCCCACGTGGTCGTGTTCGCCGTCGGCGACGACGACCTCGTCGGGGCCGTGCGCGCAGCGGTCGCCGCCGCGCCGGCGCGGCCGTGCAGCCTGTGGCTGCACACCAGCGGTCGGCACGGGCTCGAGGCCTTCGACGGCATCGCCGGCATCCGCCGCGGCATCGTGCACCCGACGACGCCGGTGCCAGCGCCCCGGGCCGGCGACGAACCGCTGCGCGGCGCGCCCGGCGTGCTGGTCGGCGATCCGCGCGCGCAACGGCTGCTGCATGGGCTCTGCCGGCGGCTCGGCCTCGTGCCGTTCGACGGTCACGGCGGCAATCGCGCGCTCTACCACGCCGCGTGCGCGCTCGCGGCCAACGGCCTGACCGGTCTGTTCGCCGAGGCCGCCGCGGCGTTTGCGGCGTCGGGCGTGGTGCGGCCCGGCGATGGCGAACGGTTGGTCGCGGCGTTGATGCGGGGCGCGCTGCAAGCGTGCGGCGAGCGCGGACCCGTCGACGGCCTGACTGGCGCGGTGCGCCGCGGCGACGCCGCGACCGTTGCTGCGCACCTGCGCGAACTGCGCGCGCACGCGCCTGCGGCGTTGCCGGTCTACCTCGCCACGGCGCAGGCCGCCTTGCGGCTGGCCCGTGCCGCCGGCTTGGCGCCTGCGCGCGCCGACGAGGTCGCGGCGGCGCTCGACGCGTAGTTGCCTCGGCGTCGTCCGGCGGCGACGCTACGTCACCCATGGCCCAGATCGTCGCCAGCGTCTTCGCCGAGTCGCGCGAGCAGGTCGCGCGCGCTGGGGCCAAGGCGGCGATGGCCGGCGCCGACTGGATCGAGTTGCGTCTCGATCGCTGGCATCGCGGGCAGGACCTGGTGTCGCTGTTCTCGGCCCTGCGCCTGCCAGCGCTCGTCGCCTGCCGCACGCCGGAGGACGGCGGCCACTTCCGCGGCACGCTCGCCGAGCGCCGCGAACTGCTGGCGGCGGCGTTGGACGCCGGCGCGCAGGGCATCGATCTCGAGGGCTGGGAGACGTGGACCCCGCCGGTCGGCAAGTCGCGCGTCCGGTTGCGCATCCGTTCGTTCCACAGCTTCACCGGCGTGCCGAAGGAGCTGGCGGAGATCCGCGACAAGCTGCACGCGCATCCCGGCCAGATCGCCAAGATCGTCGTGACCGCGCACGACCTCGCCGACGCGGCGCCGGTGATCGAGCTGCTGGCGAACACCGACCAGCGCGCCCAGCCGACGGTGGCGTTCGCGATGGGACGCACCGCGTGGCCGACGCGCATCCTCTCGGCCGTCCAGGGCGCGCCGCTCGTCTACGGCCGCATCGACGACGCGGACGAGGAGACCGCGCCAGGGCAGCTGCCGGTCGCGCTGCTGCACGGCCTGTACCGCGTGCATGCGCTGCATCCCGAGACGCAGGTGTTCGGCCTGCTCGGCAATCCCGCGTTGGCCTCGCTTGGTCCGTGGCTGCACAACCGCGTGTTCCGACGCACCGGCGCCGACGCCGTGTACCTGCCGTTCGAGACGTCGCAGCCCGACGCCGTCGTGGCGATGCTGCTGCGCTGCGGCCTGCGCGGCTTGTCGGTGACCGCACCGCACAAGGGGCACATGGCGGCACGCTGCCGGCAGCTCGACGCCGAAGCGCGCGACGCCGAGGCCGTCAACACGGCGCTCTTCGACGCCAAGGGCCAGCCGACCGGCGGCAACACCGACGTCGCCGGCGTGATCGGCGCGCTGGCGACGGCCGGCGTGACGGCCGGCGAGGGGCGAAAGGCCGTGGTGCTCGGCGCCGGCGGCGCTGGGCTCGCTGGCGCGGTGGCGCTGCTGCGCCTTGGCTTCCGCGTCACGATGCTGGCGCGCTCGCTGGAGGCGGCGCGCGCGTTCGCTGCGCCGCGCGGCATCCAGGTCGGCAGTCTGTCGGAAGCGGTGCTCGACGAACTGCAGCCGGCGGTGGTGGTGCAGGCGACCCCGGTCGGCAGCCTCGGCCGCGATGGCGACGAACGCCTGCTGCCGAACTGGAAGCCGCCGGCCGGTTGCGTGGTGCTCGACATGGTCTACCAGCCGCGGCGCACGCGGTTCCTGCGCGATGCCGCGGCTTGCGGCGCCCGGACCGTCGAAGGTCTGGCGATGTTCCTCGCGCAGGCGGCGGCGCAAGCGCGGCTGTTCACCGGCAAGGGCGTGCCGCCCGAGCAACTCGCCGGCTTCCTCGCCGGCGCGCGAGCGCTCGCCGGCGACTGACGAAGCGTCGACGCCTGCGCCGGTTCGCAGAGGCGATCGGCTATCCTCCAGGCGATGGAACGGTCCGACGAGCAACTGGAAGCGGCGCTGCGCGGCGGCGACGACGCGGCGATGGCGCTGCTGTTCGAGCGGTGCCGCGAGCGCCTCGTCCGCATGGTGCACTTCCGGCTCGACCCGCGCCTCGTCGGCCGCATCGACGCCGAGGACGTGGTGCAGGAGTCGTTCCTCGAGGCCGAGAAGCGCCTGCAGGCGTTCCGCGACGACCAGAAGCCCTTCCTCGTCTGGATCCGGCTGATCACGCAGCAGACGATGATCGACCTGCACCGCAAGCACCTCGGCGCCAAGATGCGGAGCGCCGGCCGCGAGGTGGCGGCGCCGGCCAGCGGCGCGATCTCGGGGTTCTTCGTCGCGCAGATCACGTCGCCGAGCGGCGCGGTGATGCGCGAGGAGCTGCGCGCCAAGGTCGAGGCGGCGCTCGCGAGCATGGACGAGATCGACCGCGAGGTGCTGGTGCTGCGGCACTTCGAGGAGCTGTCGAACAAGGAGGCTGCGGACGTCCTCGGCATCCAGGAGAACGCGGCGAGCAATCGCTACGTGCGCGCCCTCTTGCGCCTCAAGGGCCACCTCGGCGACCTCGGCACGCAATGACCGGCGAGGGCGACACGCAGGCGCGCGATCCGGTCGACCTGCTGGTCGAGCGCTTCCTCGAACGTCGCCGCAGCGAGCCGAAGCTCACGGCCGAGCAGTTCGCCGCCGAGCACCCGCAGCAGGCCGCCGCGCTGCTCGACCTGCTGCCGACGATCCTGGCGCTCGAAGGCCACAAGCGCGACCGCGCGGCCAGCGGCAGCGGCGGACGGCGCGCGGCCCTGCCGAAGCTCGAGCGGCTCGGCGAGTTCCGCATCGTGCGCGAGGTCGGCCGCGGCGGCATGGGCGTGGTGTTCGAGGCGGTGCAGGAGTCGCTGGGGCGCAAGGTCGCCCTCAAGGTGCTGCCGCAGGCGGCGCTGCTGGCCGGCAACCAGCTCGAACGCTTCCGCCGCGAGGCGCAGATCGCCGCGCAGTTGCACCACAGCAACATCGTGCCGGTGTTCGGCAGCGGCGAGAGCGACGGCTACCACTGGTACGCGATGCAGTTCATCGAGGGCGAAGGCCTCGACGGCTGGCGCGAGGCGCAGC
>JBEITC010000119.1:0-9202 GCA_040375075.1 Planctomycetota bacterium
GCCGCTGCCGTGGCTCCTGGCGCGCCGCCCTCAGCGGCCGGCGGCGCCGAGCACGGCGTTGAGCAGGAACAGGTTGAGGCCGTCGGCGAAGCCCCGCACGTTGGGGTCCTCGGCGAAGGCGACGACGTGGCCGCGGCCATGCGGCTGGTGCACGAGCCACGCCTTGCGCGGCAGTTGCTGCTTGCTCGCGTCCCAGACGAAGCCCGCCTGCACCAGGCGCTCGGGCGCCTCGTAGATCGCCACGTTCGTGCCGCGGTCGAGCTTGAGCGGCGTGAGGATGTGCGAGCTGTCGTGCACCACCGCCGCGGCGCCGTCGTAGCCGAAGCCGAGCCAGTGCTCGCGGTCCACGACGACGGCGAGGATCGCGCCCGGCGTGCTCGGCGGCGATTCCTTGTCGGGCCGGATCGCGGCGTCGTAGTCGAACGGCTTGTCGGCGGGCTCGGGCTTCGCCACAGGCTTGGCCGCTTCCTGGCCTTCGGGCTTCGCGGCCGGCTGTTCGGCGTCCAGCGCCGCATCGCCCGCCTTCGGCTTCCGCCGCGGCTCGGCCTCGCTGGCCAGCAACGCCACGTCCTTGTCCATCAGCCAGCGCGACGCCGAGCCGAGCGTCACCAGCACGCCGCCGCGCTGCACGAAGTCCTTGATCGCCGCGGCGCCGCCGGCGCCGAGGGCCTGCTGGTACGCCGCGCCCTCGGGCAGGACCAGCACGGTGAAGCGCTCGAGTTCGGCGCGGGCGACGTCGTGCGTGCGGATCGGCGAGACCGGCACGCCGTAGCGCTGCTCGAGCAGGTAGCGCAGCCAGCCGGCGGAGTTGGCGTTGACCGGCCGGTCCCACAGCATCGCGACGCGCGGGACCTTCGGCGCATGGCCTTCGTTGCTGCCGAAGTTCGGGCCGTCGTCGACCCACGACGCGTCGGCGCAGGCCGGCGTCACGCCGTGCGCGGCGGCCAGTTCGCGCATGCGCGCGTGCAGGTCCGCCGGCTGGTCCTGGACCTTCACCACGAACGAGCCGGCCGGGTAGCGCGCGCCGTCGTGCGTGAACGGCTCGTCGAGGATGCGCGCCGTGACGCCGTGGCGCAGCAACTCGGCGAGCAGCGCCGCGGCGCCGTTCTGCCCCCACGCGACGACGTACGCGACCTTGGGCGGCTCGGCCCGCAGCGGCGCAGCGCCGCTGGCCGCGGCGCCGGCGGCGACCTTCGCGAGACCCGCAGGGACCGCGTCGCCGACGCGCCAGGCCTCGACGCCGAACAGCAACGGCAACGCCCAGGCGGTCAGGTCATAGAACTCGGTGTCGCGCCGCTTCTGCTCGCGCCGCACCTGTTCGGCGAGGAACGCCGGATCGAGCTTCGCGTGCGGCTCGAGCAGCACGGTCGCCAGCGTGCTCGCCGGCTGCGCTGCCGACACCACGAACGTGCCGGCGGGGAACTCGCGCGCCGCCCCCTCGCCGCCGACGAGCGGCGTCGCCGCGCCGCACGACCAGGCGGCCGACAGCCGCGTCACCTCGATGCCCTGCTCGGCCAGCAGGTTCATCAGGCGCGCCAACCGCGTCGTGTCGCCGACCGGCGGGAACACCCACGCCTTGGTCGGGCCGTCGCCGCGCGCGACGCCAGCGCGCCGGTGCGCGAGGAAGCCGCGCAGGGCCTCCTTGGCGCCGCCGGCGAGCGTCTCGAGCGTGCCGAGCGAGGCGACGAAGTGGCGACGGATGCAGTCGCGGTAGTGCAGCAGCTTCTCGTCCTTGCGCCGGAACACGAGCCCGCGCGAGCTCGCCATCTCGTAGGTCATGCCGACGCTGCCGTGGAAGGTCGGCCAGCCCTCGCCGTAGCCGGGATAGAAGCTGTCGAAGGCCTCGCGCGTGAAGTAGTCGAAGCCGAAGCGGTCGAACCAGCGCGCGTTGTTGCGGCCGTAGCGGTCGAGCCACTGCCGCTGCGTCGCGGTGATCTCCTCGTGCAGCGGCGCCGCCGGCGGCGCGAAGTAGTACGACGAGTTGCCGCCCATCTCGTGCAGGTCGACGTAGACCAGCGGCCACCACTGCAGGAACGTCCGCACGCGCGCACGCGTCTCCGGCTGCGTCAGCGCGAACCAGTCGCGGTTCATGTCGAACAGCGCGTGGTTGGGCCGGCCGCCGGGCCACGGCTGGCTGTGCTCGGCGCCGAGCGGCGTCGCGTCGGCCCAGCGGCCGCGCGCGGCGCGCGTGGCGTGGACGAAGCGGTCGCGGCCGTCGGGGTTCTGCAGCGGGTCGACGACGACGATGCACTCGCGCAGCACGGCTTCGGCGAACGCGTCGGGTCGCGCCGCCAGCAGGTGGTGCAGCACGAACAGCGCCGCGTCGGTGCCCGACGGTTCGTCGCCATGCACGCCATTGGCGAGCATCGCCACCGCCGGCAGCGACGCGATCAGCCGCTCGGCCTCGGCGTCGGCGAGCCCGCGCGGGTCGGCGAGCCGCTGCATGCCGGCCTGGACCTCGTCGAGGCGCCGCATGTTCGCGGGCGAGCCGACGACGGCGACGTGCAGCTTGCGGCCTTCGCAGCTGACGCCGTACTCGACGAGCCGCATGCGGTCGGGCGCCGCTGCGGCGAGCGCCTGCAGGTAGCGCTCGACGTCGGCGTGCAGCGTGATCTCGTCGCCCCACGCGAAGCCGAAGAACCGGTCCGGCGTCGGGATCGCCGGGTCGTAGGCGACGTCGGACAGCAGCGGCCCGGCGACCGGCTTCGCACCGGGATCGGGGACCTGGGCCGCGGCGGCGGCGACGACGACCAGCGAAGCAAGGACGGTGCGCATCGGCGCGAGAGTACGCCGCGCCGCGGCCGCCGGAAACGACGGCGGGGCGGCGACGCACGCGCGCCGCCGCCCCGCCCTTCGTCGCAGCGCGCGCCGGTCACTGGCCGACGAGCATCACGGCGGCGTCGGAGATGCCGAAGCCGAACGCGTTGAGCGTCGGGTCCAGGCTCAGCGCCTGCGTGAACACCTGCGTGCCGACCAGCGCCGGCGTCGTCGGGATCGGGAACGCCAGCGACGCGGACGTGCCGGCGCCGATCATCGTCAGCGTCGCCTCGAACGAGACGCGCAGCGGGCAGCCCGGCATGCCGATCAGGCCGAGGTCGACCGGCAGCGGGCCGATGCCCGAGAACGTGCGGCTGACGCCCACCGCGAGGACGGCGATGCCGAAGGGCAGCTTGTCGACCGTGATGTTCGCCGCGCCGCCGAGCGTCGGCTGCGTCGACGACACGTTGCCCGGGACGCCGAGCGAGCCGGCGCAACCGGCGCCGATGAAGCCGTAGCCCGGCGTGCCGTTGCTCTGGCTGGTGCCGTAGTGGAACGCGCCGTTCCAGACGCGCGGCGAGAACTGCGGCGAGGTCGCCGTCGGGCCGAAGATCGGCGTCTGCTGCACGAGGCCGGTCGTGATCGACATGTCGGCGTTGGTGTACGTCGTCAGCGCGCCGAGGTTGCTGTAGTACGGCGAGCCGCCGAGCATCTCGACCGCGACGCCGTTGAGGCCGGCAGCGAGGTGCACCGGCGCGGCGAACGACGCGAAGGTGCGCTGGTTGAAGCCGCGCGACGTCGTCACCGACGTGCCGACGAGGCGCCACTGGGTCGCGTCGAGCACCGCGCCGACGTACGTGCCGGCCTTCTGCCACACGTTGATCGTCACCGGGCTGCCGGCGGCGACGCTGCTGTGCACGTGCAGGCCGCAGATCGTCACGCCGGCGGGGTTGGCGACGTTGACGTCCATGTAGCTGGCGGCGCCCGGCGCCGTCGCGTTGATGAACGTGCCGCCGGTGAACGTCGTCTCGAGCGACGTCGCGACGGCGATGCGCTTGCTGAACGTCACCGTCGGCTGGCACGCGCGCTGGACGAGCAGCGTGACGTTGACCTCGCCGCAACCGCTGGGGTAGGTGAACGTCGGGTTCTGCACGGTCGAGTCGGTCAGGCCGTCGCCGTCGAGGTCCCAGTCCCACGTCGTCGGCGCCGGCGACGAGGTGTCGGTGAACTGCAGCGTGTTCGGCGCGATCAGCTGGTTGGTGAACGACGGCACGACGATGTCCGTCTGCACGTAGTTCTGCTTCACCGCCGTGTAGGCGCCGAGGCTGTCGACGATCGTCAGCGACACGTTGTAGTTGCCGCAGTTGACGTAGACGTGGCTCGGGTTCGCGAGGTTGCTGTCGACGACGCCGTCGCCGTCGAAGTCCCACGCGTACGCCAGGATGCCGCCGGGATTGCCCGACGACGCGAACGCCGAGAAGTTGACCGTCAGCGGCGAAGCGCCGCGCGTCGGCGTGCCGGCGAAGTCGACGAAGGTGGCGCCGCTCACGTAGTAGAGCGCGACGTTCGGGTGACGCAGGTTGCCGAGGCCGGTGCCGCCGAAGGGGCTGGCGACCGTCGACGTGCGAACGCGCGCGGCGACCATGTTCATCGACGCCTCGAGCGTGCTGTACGTGCTCGGCAGCGGCGGCACGGGGGTCACCGGATTGGTGTAGACCGGGTTGGCCGACACGTGGTGCAGCGCCATGCCGTAGGTGCCGGGCGCGAGGTAGAACGGCGTCGGCAGCGTCCAGGTGACCCGGCCGCCCGCGTGCGTGCGGGTCGCGGTCGCGACGTTCGTCCACGCTGCGGCGTTGAGCTCGTTGCCGAGCAACGTGCCGCCGACGCCGGTGATCCAGACGCCGAGCGTGCCGTTGGTGCCGGAGCCCGTGTTGATGTTGGTGTCGATGCGTTGGAACGTCAGGCCCGCCGGGTCGGTGACCGTGACGTCGAACAGCTGGGTGGCTGCGGCCGGACCGGGATTGGAGATCTGCAGGCCACCGACGAAGGTGGACTGCAGCGGCGATTGGGCGGCGAGGCCCGCCGCGAGGAGAAGGGCGGTGGCGAGTCGGATCATGGGTCGATGGGTAATGGCGAGCGGGGCAATATGGTGACGGCGGCCGATCTCGTCGAGTCCCGCCACCCGCGCCGCATGGTCGCAAGCTTGCAATCGCATGTTCCCGCCGCGGCGGCAGGCCAATCGCTGCTCGACTGGCTCGTCGCGCGCTTTCCGTACCACGACGCCGACGGTTGGCGGGCGGCCTTGGCGCGTGGTGCGGTGCGGCGCAACGGCGCTGTCGCGGCGGCCGGCGACGTGCTCGCCGCCGGCGACCAGATCGCCTACGCGACCGCGGCGTCCCCCGCCGAGGAACCGGACGTCGCCGTGCTGCACGCGGATGCGGACGTCGTCGTCGTCGACAAGCCCGCTGGACTCGTCGTGCAGCACGCCAGCAGTTGGCCGGGGCGCACGTTCCTCGCGCGGTTGGCCACACGCTTTCCGCCCGTCGCCGATGCCGAGCGACTCGAGCCGGTGCACCGCCTCGATCGGAGCACGAGTGGGGTCCTGCTGCTCGCCCGCCACGCCGCCGCCACCACGCGCTGGTCGCAGGCGTTTGCAGCCAGCGCCGTCGAGAAGTGCTATCTCGCCTTGGTGCAAGGCGTTCCAACGGCAGATGCCTGGCACATCGACGCCGCGATCGGGCCTGCGATCGGCGCCACCGCCCGTGCCCGCCGCGCCACCTACCCCGCCGGGACGCCGGGGGCACAGCCCGCATCCACCTGGGTCGAGGTCGTCGAGCGACTGCCGGCGCATGCGCTCGTGCGACTGCGGCCCCGGACGGGCCGGACCCATCAACTGCGCGTCCATCTGGCCGCCGCCGGCCACCCGATCGTCGGCGATCCGCTGTACGGCGCGACGGACGCAGCGTTCCTCGCCTGGGTCGCGGCGCGGCGCGCCGAGGAACCGCTGCCCGCCGGGTCGCCACCGCGCACGCTGCTGCACGCCGAGTCGCTGGCCGGCCTCGGCTGGCGCTGGTCCGCGCCGCCGCCGCCGGACTTCGTCGCAGCCTTGGACGCGCGCCGGCGCCACTGACCGGCCCCGACGCATCCAATCTGCCGTTGCGGCCGAAGGGATCGCGCAGGGCGATGGACCTAGGCCAATGTCCCTGCCGTGGGCACGTTGACCAACTGCCCGTTGCAGCCATACTTCTGACGTCGTTCTCGCCATCCGTGTGCGCTCCAAGCACACGGTCCACCTGCGCCCCACCACGGCGCGACGGTCGTTCCTCCAGGATAGTCACCACCATGCGCATCCTCGCCATTGCAGCAACCCTCGCTGCGCTCTCCCCTGCCCAGGATCCGACGCAGGATCCGAGCTTCCAGCCCAAGCAAGCCTTCAAGTCCTTCCGCGCCGAGCAAGGCGGCGAATGGATCGCCCAGTGGCACCCCGCCACCGGCACGCCGAGCGCCATCTACGGCACCGGCATCCGCATCGACGGCTGGACCGAGAACTCGCTGGCCGCGGCGCGCCTGCACGCGGACAAGCTGCTGAAGGACCAGGGCGCGCTGCTCGGCCTCGGCACGAGCGACTTCCGTGAAGCCATCGGCGGCCGCATGGGCCGCGCTTGGTCGTTCACCTACGACCAGTACTTCCGCGGCCTCAAGGTCATCGACGGCCGCGCCGACGTGCGCATCAACATGAGCGGCGTCGTCGCCATGCTGGGCAGCAAGGCCTGGCCGATCGCGGCCGACTTCGACACGACGCCGGCGATCGACGCCGACGTCGCGACCGCGACGGCGTGGAACGCGCTCGGCCAGGAGCCGACCGGCGTCACGCAGCCCGCGAAGGTCGCCGCGCCGCGCCTCGTCGTCTGGGGCGACACGCACGCCGCCGATCTCGCGCCGGTCCACCTCGCGTGGGAAGTCAGCGTCAGCAACGTCGACGCCAAGGGCGACGGCAAGATCGGGCGCTTCTACGTCGACGCCAAGACGGGCGCCGTGCTGACGTTCGTCAGCGACAAGCACGAGTGCGGCTTCGTCGGCTGCAACGTCGCCAAGGACGTCCCCGCGCCGGCCGCCGCCACCGCGGCGCTGCCGCCGGTCCCGACGACCGTCACCATCACCGGCTGGACGCGCACGGGCATCGACGCCTTCGCGGCGATCGTCAACATCCCGATGCCGGGCCTCGTCGTCGCGGTGCCGGGCCTCGGCAACTTCACGACCGACAACAACGGCCAGTTCACCATCGACATCGCGTCGCCGGTGACCATCGCGGTCGGCGCGCTCGATGGCCGCCACCACAACCCGATCAGCGGCGCGAACGCGCCGGCCGCGAACGTCACGGTCAACCCGGGCGTGCCGGCTTCGATCGACCTGTTCACGTCGGCCGCGACGGGCAACGAGGTGGCGCACACGACGACGAGCTACTTCGTCGACCGCACCAACGAGTGGTGCCGCACGATCCTCGGCAACAGCAGCCAGCTGGCCACCGCCAGCAACATCGCCGTCACCGTCAACATCGCGTCGACGTGCAACGCCTACTACACGGGCAACACGATCAACTTCTACCAGGCCGGCGGCGGCTGCTCGAACACGTCGTTCTCGACGGTCGTGTCGCACGAGTGGGGCCACGGCATCGACGAGCGCTACGGCGGCATCAGCAACACGGTCGCCGAAGGCATGAGCGAAGGCTGGGGCGACATCCTCGGCTGCTACCTGATGGACACGCCGCTGCTCGGCAGCGGCTTCCAGTCGGCCGGCGTCGCGCTGCGTCGCGGCGACAACACCTTCACCTATCCGTACTCGGGCTCGTCGCCGCACGCGGCCGGCCAGGTGTGGATGGGCTTCGCGTGGCGCCTGCGTGAGCGCCTGCGCGCCGCGGTCGGCACGCCGCAGGCGATCGCGATCTCCGAGGACATCGTCGTCTCGACGCTGCTCGCCAACGCCAGCACCCGCCCGGACGGCGTCCGCGAGGTGTTCATCGCCGACGACAACGACGGCAACCTGCTCAACGGCACGCCGAACTACGACTACCTCGCCGGCGCGGCGCAGGACAAGGCGATCCCGTACCCCGTCAAGACGGACATCTCGATCACGCACACGGCGCTCGGCAACACGACCGAGCAGCTGAAGCCGCGCCGCGTCGACGTGAACGCGACGACGATCGCCGCCGGCTCGATCAACCAGGTCCGCGTGATCTACAACGTCGGCGCCGGCAACGTGACCCGCGTCCTCGTGCCGAACGGCCTCGCCAACGGCTACGTCGCCATGCTCCCGGGCCGCACCTCGGGCACGACGACCTACTACTTCGAGGCCGTCCACAGCAACAGCTCGGTGACCCGCCTGCCGCAGACCGGCACGTTCACCTACACCACGGACGTCGCCACCAGCGGCCCGTTCGTCGGCTTCTACAACGAAGGCTTCACCGCCGGCGCCAACGGTTGGACGACGGGCCTCTACACCGGCCTGTCGCAGGACTGGCAGGTCGGCGCGCCGAACGGCAAGACCGGCACCAGCGTCGGCATCGTCTGGGCCGACCCGACGGCGGCGAGCGCCAACGGCAACGTCTACGGCACCGACCTCGGCGCTGGCACCGCCAACGGCGCCTACCTTGCCAGCCGCAGCTACTGGCTGCGCAGCCCGACGATCAACTGCAGCGGCCGCACCGGCTGCTTCCTGCGCTTCCGCCGCTGGCTGACCGTCGAGGAAGGCATCTACGACCGCGCCGAGATCTACGTGAACGGCGCGCTGGTCTGGGGCAACCCGGCCAACGGCAACCTGCTCGACACGACCTGGTCGACCGTCGAGTACGCGATCCCGATGGCCGACAACCAGTCCGCGGTCACGGTCGAGTTCCGTCTCACGACGGACGGCTCGCTGCAGCTGGGCGGCTGGAACCTCGACGACGTCGAACTCGGCACCAAGCAGCTGGCGCAGCTGCCGGCCCAGCTGACGATGCTGCCGGAGCAGGCGCAGCAGGGTGCGACGATCAACCTGCGCGTCGCGACGACGCAGCCGACGTGGCCCTACATCCTGGCCATCGCCGACACGGCCGGCCCGACGGCCGTCCCGGGCTTCCCGACCGTCCAGGTCGGTGGCTTCATCAGCCTGTTCACCGGCACGACGGATGGCGCGGGCCTGTCGACCAGCACGTTCCTGGCGCCGAACATCCCGTCGACGACGGGCGTGTTCTTCTACAGCCAGGTCGTGACGCTGGATCCGACGGCCACGGGCTTCGTGGCGTCGAACGCGTTCATCAACCTGTTCACGCAGTGATCGGGTTGCGTTCGCCGTTCGCGCAGCGAGCGATGAGCAGCGTCGCCGCCGCGCGTTGGGGCGGCGGCCGCCGCGGCGCGGCCGGGTGCCGGGGCCCCGCGGCGCGGGGGGGCGCGCCCCCCCCCCCCCGCCC
>JBEITC010000367.1:0-4193 GCA_040375075.1 Planctomycetota bacterium
AACTAGCCGCCAGCCCGCTGCGGCGGCTCCGGCCGGCGGCGCGGTTGTCTGGTCGACGCCAAGGCCGTCCATGCGCAGCACGTTGCCGCGCGCAGGACCGTCGCGCCCCCCGGCCGGGCGCTAGAGGATGCGCTTGCCGAAGGCGCTGAGGATCACGTCGACCGCCACCTCGCCCGACTGGTTCTTCACGTCGAGGATCGGATTGAGCTCGGTGACCTCGAGGCTGGTCATGCGACCCGAGTCGCTGACCATCTCCATCAACAGGTTGGCTTCGCGCCAGCTGATGCCACCCTTCACCGGCGTGCCGGTGCCCGGAACGTCGCGAGGGTCCATGCCGTCGAGATCGAACGACACGTGGAAGCCGGCGGTGCCCGCGGAGGCGAAGCCAAGGCACTCCTCCATGATCGCGCGCATGCCGCGCTCGTCGACGTCGCGCATGGTGTAGGCGTGGATGCCCGACGCGCGGATGTTGCGCCGCTCGCCCTCGTCGACGTCGCGGATGCCGATCAAGCAGACGTTGGCGGGATCGACCTTGGGCCAGAAGCCGCCCATCTGCACCAGCCGCGGATGGCCCATGCCGAGCGTCGCGGCGAGCGGCATGCCGTGCACGTTGCCGGTCGGCGAACTCTCCGGCGTGTTCATGTCGCCGTGCGCGTCGACCCAGATCAGCCCGAGCTTCTGGCCCTGGCTGCGGAAGTGCTCGCTGACGCCGGCGACCGTGCCGATGGCGATGCTGTGGTCGCCGCCGAGCACGACCGGGATCTCGCCCTGTTCCAGCGACCGGCGCACGCGCAGGCGCAGCCGGTTGCAGACGTGGTAGATCGGCTCGAGGTACCGCACGCGCGCGTCGCCCGGGGCGCGCGACTCTGGCGCTGGCACGCCGACGTCGCCGTCGTCCTCGACGCGGAAGCCGAGGCCTTGCAGGCCCTGCGTCACGCCGGCGATGCGGATCGCCGACGGGCCCATGTCGACGCCGCGGCGGCCGGCGCCGAGGTCCATCGGCACGCCGACGAGGCGGATGGTCTGCGACGAAGAGAGCGGCGTCATGGCGGTTGGTGGTCTGCGGACGGGCACGGGTCGTTTCGGCCGGACGCAGGCCTTCGGTGTAGGCCCGCGCCTCGGTCGCGCCAAGCGCGACAAGGCGCCACTGGCATGGGCCCTTCCGCCACGCCACGGCATTGCCGGATCCGCGCCACGCCTTGCCGCTCGCGCCAGCGACGGGGACACTCGGCCGGTGGCTTTCCCTGCGCCCGAGCCGCCGTCGTGCCGCAGGGCGCTGGCCTTGTTCGTCGCCAACCTTGCCGTCGCCAACGCCATCAGCCTGCTCGCGGGGCTCGGCGGCCTGCGCACGCCCTCGACGGGCGCCAACCTGCTGCTCGCCGCGCTGCTCGTCAGCCTGCCTTGGATCGCCATGCTCCGCCGCGCGGTGGCGCCGCTCACGCCGCTGACGAGCCCCTGGGAACGCGTGCAGCAGCAGCTCTTCGTGATCGTGGCCTGCCTCTCCGGCCTGCTCATGCTCGCCTTCGGCGCCTGGACCGTCGGACTGTTGCTGCTGTGGTTCCTCGTCGGGTTGGCAGCCGTGCTGCCGCTGACGTTGCCGCCACCGCTGGACCTGCCACTGGGGCCGCTCGCCGTCGCCGGCGCGCTGGCGCTCGCCGCCGCATCGCCGTGGCGCCGTCCCGATCGCGCCTGGCTGCGATGGCCATGGCGGCTGCTGCGCCTGCTCGCCTTCGCGCTGCCGTGGGGCTGGCTCGGCCTCGTCGCCTTCGCCGGGATCTGGACGCCAGGCGCGTTCGTCGGCCGCGACCCGATGCACGAGCCGTTCGCGACGCTGCCGGCCGCGTGGGGTCGCGTCGAAGCGGTGCGCGTCAACGCCGCGGCGTTCACCGACTACGTGGTCCGCGTCGACCGCGTGCTCGAACTCGGCCCGGCATTGGAGTGGCGCTGGCGCCTGCTCACGCGCGGCGACTGCGGCAACGCCACGCTGGCCCGCGACGGCGGCACGCTGGTCGTGCGCTTCGTCACCGACGACGCCGCGGCCGAGGCCGACGCGCACGGGAGACCAGCCGTCGTGCGACTGCCGCTCGACGATTCCTAGCGCTTCGCGCGGCTCGTAGCGCGCAACCGCTCGCGCGCCGCGGCTCGACCGACCGACCGACCGACCGACCGACCGCCTGGCAGCCATCGTCACGGCGCGCGCACCGAGCCGGTGCGTGGATACGCGGTCGGAGCGAAGGCGACCGCGGGCGGATCGCTGGCTTCGCACAAGCCCGGCGGCGCGCTCCCGGACGCGAAGTCGCGTGCCGGGCAACGTCGCCTTCCGTGACCCAGACTCCTAGTGGTCGACCGGGTGGCCGAGGATCGCGAACAGCGCGTCGCGCTTCTGCTCCATCAGCTCCTTGGTGTCCGCCTCGAGGCACATGCGCAGGAACGGCTCGGTGTTGCTCGGCCGCACGTTCACCCACCAATCGGGATACGTCACCGTGACGCCGTCGAGCCAGTCGATCGTCGCGTCATGGAAGGTGCGCTCGATCTGCTTCATCAGGCCGTCCTTGTCGGCGACCTTGAAGTTGACCTCGCCGGTGCCGAAGTACTTGCGCAGCGGATCGGCGGCCTGCTTCAGCGACTTCTTCTCGGCGCTGAGCTGGTTGAGCACCAGCACCGCCGCCAGCACGCCGCAATCGGTGAAGAAGTTCTCGGCGAAGTAGAAGTGGCCGGACAGTTCGCCGCCGCCGATGCAGTCGGTCTTGCGCATGGTCTCCTTCATGAAGGAGTGGCCGACGCGCTCGCGCACCGGGCGACCGCCGAGCTTGACGATCTCCTCGGGCACGACCTTGCTGCTGCGCAGGTCGTAGATGATGCCCTTGCCCGGGTGGCGCTGCAGCATGCCGCGCGCCAGCAGCACGGTGATCAGGTCGGCGTGGACGGTGCGGCCCTCCTCGTCGACGAAGGCGCAGCGGTCGGCGTCGCCGTCGAACGACAGGCCGAGTGCTGCCTTGTGCTTCTTCACCTCGGCCCGCAGGACGTCGAGGTTCGACTCCTTCAGCGGGTTGGCCTCGTGGTTGGGGAACGTGCCGTCCAGCGTGTCGTAGAGCGGGATGACCTTCAGGCCCGGGATCTTGGCGAAGATCTGCGGCGACTCGTTGGCGCCCATGCCGTTGGCGTAGTCGACGCAGACGGTCATCGGCGCGATGCCCTTCTGGAAGCCGGCGATGTGCTCGATCCAGTCCTTCTTGACGTCGACGAAGTCGCGCTTGCCCTTGTTCGCCGCCTGCTGGAAGCCGCCCTGCTTGACGAGGCGCTCGATGTCCTTGATGCCGGTGTCGGCGGACATCGGCCGCGCTTCCTTGCGGCACAGCTTGAAGCCGATGTACTGCTTGGGATTGTGCGACGCCGTCACCGCGAGGCCGCCGTCGCACGGGATCTTGCCGATGGCGTAGTAGACCATCGGCGTGCTGGCGAGGCCGATGTCGACCACGTCGCAGCCCATCGACAGCATGCCCTCGATGACGGCGTCCTGGATCTCGGGCGCCATCGTGCGCATGTCGCGGCCGACGACGAGGCGCTTGGCGGAGAGGAACTGCACCATCGACGCGCCGATCGCGAACGCCGTCTTGGCGTCGATCTGGTCGGGATACGTGCCGCGGATGTCGTAGGCCTTGAAGATGCTCACGGGTCGCTCGGGTTGGGGACGGTTCGAAGAGGGCGGAAGGATACGGTCACGCCGGCCGGAAGGCCCGCGCCGCCATCAGGCAACGGTCGACGGCGCCGTCGTCGAGGTCGCGGTGCAGCACGAAGCGCAACCGCCGCGGCCCGGCCTTGGCGGCCAGCACGCCGTGCGCACGCAGATGCTGTACCAGCGCCTCGGGCGCGCCCTGGCGCAAGTTGCACATGACGATGTTGCTCTCGGTGGCGGCGACGTCGACGTCGGCCCACGGCTGCTCGGCCAGCCCCTGCGCGAGCCGGCGCGCACGGGCGTGGTCGGCGGCGAGCAGTTCGGGACCTTCGCGCAGGGCGATGAGCCCGGCAGCGGCGAGCACGCCGGCCTGCCGCATGCCGCCGCCGAAGGCCTTGCGGACGCGGCGCGCCGCCGCGACGAAGTCGACGCTGCCGGCGACCAGCGAGCCGACCGGCGCGCCGAGCCCCTTGCTGAGGCACAGCGTCGTGCTGTCGAGCGGCGCCACGAGGTCCGC
>JBEITC010000139.1:0-8519 GCA_040375075.1 Planctomycetota bacterium
CGCAGCGCCGGCGCGGTCGCGCACCAGCCGCCACAGGCTCTCGCGCGCCTCGACCTCGCTGCGCGGCGCGACCCAGCTCGGGCCGCAGTCGTCCACGATGCGGAAGGCGCCGCCCGCGCGCAGCAGCGCGAGGTCGCCGGCGACGACGTCGTCGCTGCCGACGAGGATGAACAGCTTGGGGAAGATGTCCGGCCGCTGGGCCGTGAGCCGCCGCAGCACGTCGATCTCCTCGCTGCGTTCGAGCTGCACCGGCGCGATGGTGCGCGACACGCTCGCGAGCCGGTTGCTGCGCAGCGCCGGCGCCACCAGCGCCTGCAGCGACTGCGCGTCGCGGCGGCCGCGGCGGCTCTCGCCGAGCATGCGCACGGCGAAGCGCAGGTCCGGCTCGACGTCGCTCTCGGTGAACAGCAGGCGCTTGCGGTCGCGCAGGTCGAGCAGCAGTTCGCCGAGCGCGAGCACTTCGTCGGCGTTCTCGATCACGGCGGGCACGGCGCGGTCGTCGCCGCCGTCGACGCGGCGCATGGCCGACGCCGCGGCGTCGTAGCGCTGGTCGAGCTGCCGCGCGGCCTCGCGCGCGACGAGGTGGAAACCGAGCGGTTGCGTCGCCGCCAGCAGCGCCGGCTGCACCTCGGGCGCGGCTTCCTGGTGCAGGTTGGTCGCGCGGACGGGCGCCGCCGCGGCGACGTCGACCGCGCGCTTCGTCGGGGTCGGCGTCAGCCACGCCACGCACAGGATCGCTGCTGCTGCGGCGGCAGCGCCGGTGACGGCGTAGCGCACCTTGGTCAGCGTCGGCACGGGCTCGCGGAACACCGCTTCCGGCGTGCCCTCGCCCGACTCGATGCGCGCGAACAGCGTCTCGCGGAAGTCGGCGCCGACCCGCGGCTGCCGCAGCCGCAGCGCCAGTTGCTGCGCCTTCTGCAGGTCGGCCCAGAACCGGCCGCAGGCATCGCACCCCTCCGCGTGCCGGAGGACCTCCGTGCGCCGGCCGGGGGCCAAGCGGCCGTCCAGGCACTGCGACAGGTCGAAGCGGAAGGCGTTGCAGTTCATCGGTGCGGGTTCAGATCTTGATCAGACGGCTGACGAGGGATTGGAAGCGGGCGCGGGCGCGGAACAGGCGGGTCGAGACGGTCTTGACGGGACAGCCCATGACGGCGGCCGCGTCCTCGTAGCTCAGGCCTTCGATCTCGCAGAGCAGGAAGGCTTCGCGGAACTTCAGCGGCAGCTGCTCGATCGCCTGTTCGATCGCGGCGTTGGCCTCGCGCGTCTCGGCGATCTCGTCGGGCCGTTCGCCGTCGCGGTCGACCGGCGTGAACGGCTGCTCGTCGTCGTCGCGCTGCAGGTCGCGGAACAGGCTCAGCTTGAACTTGCGGCGCCGCAGCTGGTCGAGGCAGAGGTTGCGGGCGACGCGGAACAGCCAGGGCCGGTAGGCGGCGGCGGGCACCTGGTTGAGGTGCCGGTAGAGCGCCAGGTACGCGTCCTGGGCCACGTCCTCGGCGGCGATGCCGTCGCCCAGCAGGCGGGCGGCGTAGGCCTTCAGGCTGTCGGCGTGCTCGGCCAGCGCGCGATGGTAGGCCACCATCGTCACCGGGTCGGGCTGGTACTCGGCGTTCGCCTTGGCCATGGGAGTTGCTTATCGGCGCAAACTGCGGGCGCGCCAACGGCGGGTCGGCCGGACGCGTCGCCCAGGACGGCAGCCCTTGGCGCAAAACTCCGACTGGACGAAAAACCGCCCCCCGGACACAGTTCGCCCCCTTGCCCCCGGCGCACCGGGCGCGCCCTTGCCATGGCTGATTCGACCCCTTCCTTCCGGCGTCCCGCGTTCTTGGGCGTCGTCGTCGTCATCGCGGCGGCGGCGGTCCTGTGGTGGTTCGCCGGCGGCGGCCTCGGCCATCGCTCGGTCGCCGAGACCAAGGGGACCGTGCCCATCGCCGCCGACGTGGACACCATCCGCATCGAGTTGCAGAACGGCACGATCGGCATCGACAGCCCGCTGGACCCGTCGGCGCCGCCCGCGGTCGACTACGCCGGCGGCGTCCGTCGCGCCGCCGACTCGGCGACGGAACTTGCCCAGATTGAACAGGTTGCGATCGTTCTGACGGCGGTCCCCGACGCCGATCGGCCGCGTACCTTGGTGCTGCGCGGGCCGGTCATGCCGGCGGGTGTGCAGGGCCTGCTGGCCTTCGACCTCGGCGTGCGGATTCCCGCCGGCCTCAACCTGGAGATCGCGATCTTCGGCAATGGCCACGTCACCCTCGGCAACCGCGCCGGCCGCGCGGTGGTGGCCACCGGTCGCGGCGACCTGCGGTTCGAGCGCTGCAAGGCGGCGATCCGCGCCAAGACCGGCTACGGCAACGTCATCGCCTTCGATCACGAGGGCGATCTCGACCTGTTCACGAGCGCTGGCGACATGCAGGCCTTCGTGCGTAAGCCTGCTACCGAGCTGCGTTTAGCGACGGGGAAGGGGACGGTGCAGTGCGGCGTTCCCGAGGACTGCGAGTTCGACCTCGATGGCCGCGCAGCCATCGGCAAGATCGGCGCGGACTTCGGTCTGGCGGCCGAGAAGGTCGGCGAGTTCGGGGCGGCGGTCGTCGGCAAGCGGGGTTCAGCGCGCACCAAGGTGGTGCTCCGGACAGAGACCGGGCACCTCGCCTTCCGCGCCAAGAAGTTCGGCTGAGCGAACTGCGCCGAGGTAGATCGGGAAGTCTTTCTCGACGCAAGCCTGTGACGTTACCCGGAAACTCTCCGTAGTAGAGGGTTTGAGTCCGTCGTGCATTCTCGCACGCACGATGGCGTGCGGATCTGTCCGGCACTGCGTCCCGCCGCGGCAACTCCGCACAACTTCGTAGTCAGACCCCTCAGACCCCTTGCAGCACTGGTTGCACCACGCAGACCCGCCAGTGCCGCGCCACCTTCGCTCATGACCCTCGGAAAGCGTTTGCTCCTCTTTTCTGCCCGCGATCCAGCCGCTGCTGGTCTCGCCAAGATCAGTGCCGACTGGAGTTGCCTCGTCCACCCCTGCAGTTCGATCGACGAGCTGCGCGGTCGCATCGAGGGCGGGGACTTCGACCTGGTCCTCGTCGAGCCGGCCAGCAGCCTCAAGAAGCTCGTCGCCGACAACTCGCTCGACGAGACCATGAAGCTGACCCTCGCCGAGACCGAGAAGCGCCACATCCTGCGCGTGCTCGCCGCCAACAACGGCAACAAGACGCGCTCGGCGCGCGTGCTCGGCATCGACACCAAGACGCTCTACAACAAGCTGAAGAGCTACAAGGCGTCCGAAGACCTCGCGCGCAAGCGCGCCGCCCAGACCGTGGCGCCGCACGCCTGACGCCGGCGAGGTAGGCTCCTTTGGCGCGCGGCCTCGCTGGGCTGCGCGCCAGGAGCGACCATGAGCCGCGTCGACGCCCTGCTGCAGGAACTGCAAACCCGCCATCGCAACGGCCATCCAGGCTTCCTGGCGGCCGTTCGCCCGCTGGCGATCGCGATCTTCGACGACCGCACGCCCGACCATGCGCGCGGCGCGCTGCTCGAGCGGCTGGCCGAGACCTTCGATCGCGATCGCCGCGTCCGCGACGACTTCGCCGAGACGCAGTCGGAGTGGCGTCGCTACATCGCCGAGCTGAAGCGCTACCTGCTCGACCTCTGAGCGGCGCGCCGCCTGGCGGCAGTGTCGCGAAGCCCGACGCCGACGCGCCGCCATGGCCGCTGCGTCCCGGGGTGGGAGAAGCCGCAGGCATCGCGAAATCGCGCCGCGAGCGCGAACCGCCGATGCGACCGCCGGCCCGTCGCCCGCCCGCCCCAAGCGACGCGAAATCCGCGTGTTCCGTCGCTCATGTCGCGGCGGGTTCTGCCGAGGATCAGTCATCGGCGCTTGCGCCGGGAACCGCACTCGGAACCCGCGACGGGCCATGATTCGCCGACTTCGATCCTTTGCCTGCAGTGCCCGTCGCGGGTCCCACTTCTCCCGCAGTTGAACGCAAGCTGACCATCTGACGAACGCGCGCCGGATGCGCGCCTGCCGCCTGGAAAACGACCCAGGCCGCCGCGACGATCTGCGGCCCCCATGGGTCTCAACGATCACGAGCAGGCGCTTAAGGCAGCAGAGCAGCGAGTCGAGTCGCTCAAGGTGTCTCTTTGACTACGTTCGCCGCCACCGCGAACTAGCCGACATCGAGAACCAGATGGCCCAGCCGGGCTTCTGGGAGGAAGCCGAGCGGGCGCAACTCGTCGTCGGCAAGAAGAAGGCCTGCTTCGGGGTCGTCGAGCCGATCGAGAGCATGCTGAAGCTCATCGAGGACGGCCGCGTGCTCATCGAGCTCGGCGCCGACGACCCGTCGGCCGTCGAGGCCGACCTCGTCGAGACGCACCGCAAGATCAACGAGCGCCTCGACCAGCTCGAGTTCCAGCTGATGCTCGGCGGCGAGCACGACGGCATGAACGCCATCGTCACGCTGCAGCCCGGCGCGGGCGGCGTCGACGCCTCGGACTGGGCCGAGATGATGCTGCGCATGTACGTGAAGTGGGCGACGAAGAACGAGTACGTCATCGAGGAGTCGGACTTCCAGAAGGCCGAGGAAGCCGGCATCAAGAACGCGACGATCGTGATCCGCGGCCCGTACGCCTACGGCAAGCTCAAGGCCGAGCAGGGCGTGCACCGGCTGGTGCGCATCTCGCCGTTCGACGGCCAGGGCCGCCGCCAGACGTCGTTCGCGTCGGTCGAAGTCGTGCCGGAGTTCGACGACACGATCGACATCGAGATCCGCAAGGAGGACCTCAAGGTCGACACCTTCCGCGCGTCGGGCGCCGGCGGCCAGCACGTCAACAAGACCGAGTCGGCGATCCGCCTCACGCACATGCCGACAGGGCTCGTCGTCGCGTGCCAGGCCGAGCGCAGCCAGCACAAGAACCGCGAGACGGCGATGCGCATGCTGAAGTCGAAGCTGTACCAGCTCGAGCTCAGCAAGCGCGAAGCGGAGCTCGCCAAGTTCTACGGCGACCGTGGCTCGATCAGCTGGGGCAACCAGATCCGCAGCTACGTGCTGCAGCCCTACCAGATGTGCAAGGACCTGCGCACCGACGTCGAGACGTCGGACGTGCACGGCGTGCTCGACGGCCGGCTCGACCCGTTCATCGAGGGCTATCTCAAGCTGCGGAAGGACCAGGCGAAGAAATGAGACGCGCACTGCTGTCGGTCACCGACAAGACCGGGATCGTCGAGTTCGCGCGCGGGCTGCTCGAAGCGGGCTTCGCGCTGCTGTCCACGGGCGGCACGGCGCGCACGCTCGCCGACGCCGGCATCCCGACGCAGGAGGTCGCCGACTACACCGGCTTCCCCGAGATGATGGACGGCCGCATCAAGACGCTGCACCCCAAGGTGCACGGCGGCCTGCTGGCGCGGCGCGACGTGCCGGCGCACGTCGCCGCGATGGGGCAGCACGGCATCGACCCGATCGACGTGCTGTGCGTCAACCTCTACCGCTTCCGCGAGACGCTGCGGAAGCCCGGCATCGGCCGCCAGGAGATCGTCGAGCAGATCGACATCGGCGGCCCGGCGATGCTGCGCAGCGCCGCCAAGAACCACGCCAGCGTCGCCGTCGTCGTCGACCCGGCGGACTACGGCGGCGTGCTGCAGGCGCTGCGCGCCGGCGGCGGCAAGCTGCCCGACGCCATGCTGCGCAAACTCGCGGCCAAGGCCTTCGCGCACACCGCCTCGTACGACGCCGCGATCGCGCAGTGGTTCGACGCCGAGCGCCGCGTGCAGCCCGACGAGCCGTTCTTCGCGCCGCGCACGGCGTTCGCCGGTGAGAAGCTGCAGGACCTCCGCTACGGCGAGAACCCGCACCAGCGGGCCGCCTTCTACAGCATGGGCGAAGCCGGCCCGTGCCTCGCCAACGGCAAGCAGCTCGGCGGCAAGGAGCTCAGCTACAACAACATCCTCGACGCCGACGCCGCGCTGGCGCTCGCGCTCGAGTTCGACCAGCCGGCGTGCGTGGTGGTGAAGCACAACAACCCGTGCGGCGCCGCCGTCGCCGGCTCGCTCGCCCGCGCCTGGGAGCTCGCGCTCGCCAGCGACCCGGTTTCGGCGTTCGGCGGCATCCTGGCCACCAACCGCACGTTCGACGAAGCGACGGCGAAGGCGATCGTCGCGACCGGCACGTTCCTCGAAGTCA
Source organism: Planctomycetota bacterium (assembly GCA_040375075.1). Lineage (GTDB taxonomy): Bacteria > Planctomycetota > UBA1135 > UBA1135 > UBA2386 > UBA2386. Next base: position 6,171 of record JBEITC010000139.1, read on the forward strand.
TCGTCGCGCCGCACGTCGAGCCGGCCGCGCTCACCGCGCTGCAGCAGGCCAAGTGGGGCCCCAACGTGCGCGTGCTCGAGCTCGGCGGCCTGCCGGACCTCGCCGCGCGCCAGCGCTTCGTCGCGCGCCAGGTCTCCGGCGGCTTCCTGCTGCAGACCGCCGACGTGCCGAGCGAGCAGCCCGGCAAGACGGTCGCCACCAAGCGCCAGCCGACCGCCGCCGAGTCGGCGACGCTCGGCTTCGCGTGGAAGGTCTGCAAGCACGTGAAGTCCAACGCCATCGTGCTCGCGCGCACCGCCGACGACGGCGCGTCGCACACGGTCGGCGTCGGCGCCGGCCAGATGAGCCGCGTCGACAGCGCCAAGATCGCCGTCGACAAGGCCGGCGCGAAGACCAAGGGCTGCGTCGTCGCCAGCGACGCGTTCTTCCCGTTCACCGACGGCCTGCTGGTGTGCGCCAAGGCCGGCGCGACCGCGGCCATCCAGCCCGGCGGCAGCAAGCGCGACGAGGAAGTCGTCGCCGCCGCCGACGAGCACGGCATGGCGATGGTGATGACCGGCCAGCGCCACTTCCGCCACTGATCCCGTCGCGATGAACCTCCAGGCCGCGGTCAAGGACGTGCTCTACGGCGCCTCGCTCTCGCAGGTCGCCGCCGGCCTGCGCGAGCAGCTGATCAAGGACTTCGGCTTCCGGCCCGACGAGATCACGGCCGCCACGTTCCAGACCGAGGTCGCCGCGTTCATGCGCAAGCTGGCGCGCCACCTCGGCGATCGCCACGCCGGCGACGTGCGCGTCGGCAGCGCGCTGAAGGACTGGGTCATGCGCTGCGACCACTACGAAGCGTGGGACGCGCTGCTGTCGGGCTTCTCGGTCGAAGGCCGTCCGGCGTTGCTGCGCCGCGGCCGCATGCTGTTCCCCGGTCCGCTGACGGCGCACTGGGGCGACGAATGAGCGCAGCGCCCGACGCCGTCCGCCACAACCTCGCCGCGCAGCGCCAGCGCCTCGTCGCCGCCTGCCGCGTCGCCGGCCGCGCCGACGACGCCGCGGCGCTGCTCGCCGTCAGCAAGACGCATCCTGCCGCCAGCGTGCGCGCGGCGCACACCGCCGGCCAGCGCGCCTTCGGCGAGAACCGCGTGCAGGAGCTCGCGCAGAAGGCCGCCGAACTCGCCGACCTGCCCGGCCTGCAGTGGCACCTGATCGGCTCGCTGCAGACCAACAAGGCGCGCGAGCTGCTGGCGGTGCCGGGCCTGGCACTGGTGCACAGCCTCGACCGCGGCAAGCTCGCCGACGAGCTGCAGCGCGAGTGCGTGCGCGCTGGCCGCACGCTCGACGTGCTGCTGCAGGTGCACGCCACCGACGAGCCGACCAAGCACGGCTGCCCGCCGGAGCAGGCGCAGGCGCTGCTCGAGCACGTGCGCGCCCGCTGCCCCTCGCTCGCGGTGGTGGGGCTGATGGCGATGGGGCCGCTGGTCGGCGATCCGGCGCCGACCTTCGCCGCCGTCGCGGCGCTGCGCGAACGCCTCTGTGCTGCCACCGGACTGCAGCTGCCGGTGCTCAGCCTGGGCATGTCCGGCGACCTGGAGCCTGCCGTGGCGGCAGGATCGACGCTGGTGCGCATCGGCACCGCCGTGTTCGGCGCGCGCGATTGAGGGCGAAGCCCCCGTTCCCTAGCCTTCCCGCTTCGTGGCCACGCGCAAGAAGACCGAACCGCAGCTGCCGAGCGGCCCGCCCGCCGACGCCAAGGAAGTCGCCGCCCGCCTCGCCGTGGCGATCCCCGCGCCGCGCTGCGAACTCGACCACAAGGACGCGTGGACGCTGCTCATTGCGACGATCCTCAGCGCGCAGAGCACCGACCGCACCGTCAACACGGTGACGCCGCTGCTGTTCGAGAAGTACCCCACGCCCGCAGCCCTCGCCGCCGCGCCGCGCGAGGACGTCGAGGCCGTGGTGCACCGCACCGGCTTCTTCCGCAACAAGGCCAAGGCCATCCAGGGCGCCAGCCTCGCGATCGCGCAGCAGCACGGCGGCGAGGTGCCCAAGGACATGGCCGCGCTGATGGCGCTGCCCGGCGTCGCGCGCAAGACCGCCAATCTCGTGCTCGGCACCGCGTTCCGCGTCGCGTCGGGCGTCGTCGTCGACACGCACGTCACGCGCGTCGCGCAGCGCCTGGGCCTGTCGGCGGCGAAGACCGCCGAGAAGATCGAGCAGGACCTCTGCCAGCGCCTGCCGCAGGACCAATGGATCGACGGCGGCCATCGGCTGCTGCTGCTCGGCCGCTATGTGTGCCTCGCCAAGGGCCCCAAGTGCGAGGACTGCCCGCTCGCGGAACTGTGCCCGTCGCGCGTCGGC
>JBEITC010000063.1:0-12601 GCA_040375075.1 Planctomycetota bacterium
CCGGCGTCGATCCGGTGCCTGCCCTGGCTGCGGCGCTCGCGGCCCGCGCGTTGCCGGTCCACGAGTTGCGCGTCGAGCTGCCGACGCTGGAGGAGTGGTTCCACGCCGTCACCGAGGGCTCCGACCGCGGCGAAGAAGCCGCCGCGGCGGCGCAGGAGGCGGCCCGATGAACGGCGCGCTGGTGACGTTCCGCAAGGAGCTCCTGTCGTACTGCGTCAGCCCGGTCAGCTGGATCGTGGGCATCCTGTTCTACTGGTGGCGCGGCATCGAACTGCGCGGGCTGGTCGAGTACTTCGCGCGCTACCGCGTCGACCAGGAACTGCTGCCGCCGCAGACCTACTCGCTCGGCAGCACGTTCCTGATGGTGGTGCTGGTGCCGGGCCTGCTGACGATGCGCAGCTTCGCCGAGGAACGGCGCTCCGGCTCGCTCGAGACGCTGCTGACGGCGCCGGTGCGCGACGGCGAAGTCATCCTCGGCAAGTGGGCGGCCGCGACGGCGTTCTACTCGTTGCTCTGGCTGCCGAGCGTGGTGGTGCTGCACGCGCTCGAGTACGGCCCGTTCCTCGACGCCGACCTCGCGTTCGGCCCGGTCTTCGCCGCGTACCTCGGCATGTTCCTGCTGTCGGGCATGCTGCTCGCGTTCGGCTGCTTCGCCAGCAGCCTCACCGACAACGTGCTGCTGGCGGCGCTGCTGACGATCATGTTCGACTACGGCCTGCTGACGCTGCCGCGGCAGATCGCGGGCATGCTCGGCGAGGCCGGCGAAGGCTGGCACGCGCGCGAACTGCTCGACAAGTTCGACGTCATGCGCAACTTCAGCGAGTGGTTCGCGCGTGGCCTGATCGACACCAGCCAGGTCGCCTTCTACGTCGGCGGCATCGCGTTCTTCTTGTGCCTCACCGGCATCAGCCTCGCGGCGCGGAGGATCGGATGAAGTCGCGTCGCCTCGGCCTGTGGCTGCAACTGCTCGTCGGCGGACTGCTGCTGTTGGCGTTCTGGGCGCTGCTGGTCTGGGCGTCGGCGCGCCCGGCCCTCAAGGCGCTGATCGACCTGACGCCGCAGCACGTCAACTCGGTCGATCCGGTCAGCGAAGAGCTGCTCGTCGACCTGCGCGCCCGCAAGGCCGCGATCGAGTTCCACCTCTTCTATCCGCCGTACTCCGGCGAGGCCTCGGACGACTGGAAGCGCCAGGAGTTCCGCATCCGCGACCGGTTGCGCGAGCTCACGCGGCTGCTGCTCGTGCGCTACCAGTTCCTCGGCGGCGAGAGCGTCAAGATCGTCGCGCACGACTTCTACGCCGACGCGCAGCGGACGCGCGAGGACGCGCAGGCCTTCGGCTACACCGACGCCGAGACCGACGTGCTCGTCGTCGCCGTGCGGATGCCCGGCAAGGAGCGTCGCTTCCGCAAGCTGTCGCTGCCGCTCGACCTCGGCCAGATCGAACGCTCGAACCCGGGCGCCGCGCCGATGAGCCGCGCCAGCCTGCCGGTGCTCAAGCGCTTCGTCGGCGAGGAGCAGATCAGCTCGGCGCTCAAGAGCCTGCTGGTCGAAGGCACGCCGGTCGTCTACCTGCTGCGCGACTTCTCGCCGCTGCTCAGCCTCGGCGAGACCGCCTACGGCTACAGCGGCTTCCTCGCCGCGCTCGGCAAGAGCGGCTTCGAGGTGCGCGAATGGCGCACGAGCCAGTCGGCTGCCGTGCCGGACGACGCCGCCCTGGTGCTCGTGCTCGAGCCGACGTCGGAGTTCCCCGACCGCACGGCGCAGGCGATCCACGACTACATGCGTCGCGGCGGCCGCGTGCTGCTCAACTACGCGTGGAGCCCGCAACCGGACGCCAATCCCGACGGCGGCAAGCTCGGCGAACTGCTGGGCTACGAACTGAGCCGCCAACCGGTGTTCCACCTGATCCGCGACACCAGCGGCCGCACCGCCGGTCGCGGCCTCGACGGCGATCCGGCGGTCGCCAAGCTGCAGATGTTCGTCAATCCGCTGCACCCGACGACGCGGCGCATCGCCCAGGCGGGCCGGCCGCTCGAGGTCGCGATGGCGCGCGGCGTGCGCGAGCGGGCCGGTGCGCCGGCTGCGGTTCGCCGGGAAGCGCTGCTGCGCACCGGCGAGCAAGGCTGGCTCGGCCTCGTCGGCGCCGACGGGTATCCCGACTACCGCGCCCCTGGCGCGCAGTTGCAGCCGTTCGACGTCGCGATGGCCTTCGAACTCGACGTCGCGCCCGACGCGGCGCGACCGGATGGCCCGAAGAACGGCCTCGCCGTCGTCGTCGGTGGCGTGTTCTGCAACAACGCCGGCCTCGCCGCCTTCGGCGACTTCGGCCTCAACGTGTGCAACTGGATGGCCGAGCGGCGGGCGCTGCTCGACCTGAAGGCTCCCGGCTACGAGGCCAAGCACCTGTCGATCCAGCCGCAGCAGCTCGACCGCGTCGGCTGGTTCGTCGTGTGGGGCGTGCCGGGCGCGTTCCTGTTGCTCGGCATGGTCGTGATCTGGCGTCGGAGGCAATAGATGGGCACGCGCGGCATCCTCGTCCTGCTCCTGCTGTGCGCCGGCCTCGGCGCCGTGTTGCTGCTGACCGACCAGACCGTCGAGGTGAAGAAGCAGGCCGAGACGGCAGCGCTCGGCGGCCGCTCGCTCGCCGACGCCGCGGTGGTGCGCTGGCAGTTCCGCGAGCGGCCGCCGATCGAGATCGGGCGCGGCCCCGACGGTCGCTTCCAGCTGCGTGAACCGCTCGTCGACCTCGCCTCGGCGGCGCACATGAAGCAGATCTGCGACGCCTGGGACAGCGCGCAGATGCGCAAGGCCCCGCTCGCCGACGACGACGAAGGTCGCCGGCAGGCCGGCCTGACGCCGCCGGAGCTGACGTTCCTGGCGCGCTTCGCCGACGGCCACGAAGTCCGCATCGAGGTCGGCGCGCAAGGTCCGCTCGGCACGACGCGCTTCCTGCGCAGCCACGGCGCCATCTGGGAGGGCGGCCAGGCGCTGCTCGAGAGCATGCGCGCCAATCCCGACGATCTGCGCGAGAAGGCCGTGTTCCGCAACGCCTTCGCGCAGGCCAGCGAAGTGCGCGTCGATCACCTGCTCGACTCGGGCAGGCGGGAGACGCTGCACCTGAAGCTGGCCGAGACCGGCTGGCGCCTGCTGGCGCCGATCGCCGGGCGCGCCGATCCGAACGCGGCGCAACGCTTCGTCACCGCCGTGCTGTCGCTGCGCGTCGACGACTTCCTGCCCGGCCTCGTCCGCTTCCCCGATCGCGAGCCGAGCGTTCGCGTGACCGTGGTCGGCGCGTTCGGCGAGGAGCAGCTGTCGCTGTGGGACGAACGCCGCGAGCTGTTCGGCGCGCTGCCCGGCCGGCAGCTGGCGTTCACCAGCAGCAGCCTGCAGTACGCGCAGATCTTCGACAACGCCGCCGAGAACCTGCGCGCCAGGATCCTGCTGCCGTTCGACCAGACCGCCTTCGCGGAGCTCGTCGACGTCGTCGCCGATCCCGGCCAGGGTCGGGGCGACCGCCTGCGCATCGTGCGCGAATCGGCGAGCGGCGATTGGCGACTGGTCGAGCCGGTCGAGTGGGCGGCGGCGCCGACGCCGTGCAACGAGGCGATCGAGGCGATCCAGCTGCTGACGGCGGTGGAGTTCCGCGACGACGCCGACGGCGTGCGGCCGCGCGCCGAGGACCCGCGCTACGGGCTGCAGGCCGGTCGCACGGCGCTGTCGACGCGCACGGCGCGCGAGACCAAGGCGACGACGCTGTGGTTTGGCGCCGATGCCCGCCACGGCGAAGAAGCCGTCGTGCACGCCTGCCGCGCCGACGAGCCGGACACGGTCGCGCTGGTGCCGGTCGGACCGGTCACCGTGCTGCGCCGCTCCTGGGTCGACTACGTCAGCAAGCGCGTGCTCAGCCAGTCTGCGGTCGTCGAGCGCCTGGATCTGTCGCACGCCGACGGCCGCACGCGCAGCTTCCGCATCGAGGACGGCCGCTGGCGGCTCGTCGGCGCCGAGGGCGCGCGGCCGGAGGTCGGCGAGTTCGCGCAGGACGAACTGCGCGACCTCGTCGGCAGCAAGGTGATCGACGCGCGCGGCGCGCGCTTCGACGCGCCGGAGTGGACCGTGCGGCTGATGCGCGGCAACGGCGACGAGCTCGGCGCGTTGCGCGTGTTCGAGGACGCGGCCGACCGGCCGCTCGCGGTGCAGGCGGGAGCGCGGGCGCCGGTGGCGTTCGAGTTGTCGACGCGGCAGAGCCGCGAACTGCGCGCGCTCTGGCAGTAGCGGCGGTCGCCGGCGCGGCTATCGTCGCCGTCCCGCATGGCGACCAAGAAGCAACCCGCCGGACGCCGCTACTGGCTGTTCAAGTCCGAGCCCGATGCCTACGGCTTCGAGCAGTTCCAGCGCGATGGGCGCACCTTCTGGCACGGGGTGCGCAACTACGAGGCGCGCAACCTGCTGCGCGACGCCATCCAGGTCGGCGACGGCGTGCTCTTCTACCACAGCAACGCCAAGCCCATGGCCGTGGTCGGCGTCGCCAAGGTCGTCAAGGCCGGTTACCCCGATCACACCGCCTTCGAGCCGAAGCACCCGTACCACGATCCGGACAGCGATCCCTCGGACCCGACGTGGTTCATGGTCGACGTCGAGTGCGTCGGGCCGATGCGCGCGGCCGTGACGCGCGAGGCGATGAAACAGGAGCCAGCGCTCGCCGACATGATGCTGCTGCGCGCGGGCAGCCGCCTGTCGGTGCAGCCGGTCACCAAGGCGGAATGGCGGACGATCCTGGCGCTCGGCGGCCAGAAGGAATCGTGGTGAACGCCCCGCGTCGGGCGCTCTTGGCCGTCGGCGCGCTGCTCGCCGCCTGCGCGCCGGACGAGCCGCCGGGCTTCGATGGCCCGTGGTCGGCGCTGCACGACCCCGTCGCCGACGTCTACCTCGTCAGCAACGTGAGCGGCGACCTGCTGGCCAAGGACGGCAATGGCTCCATCGCCCGGGTGCGACCCGACGGCGGCATGGAGCGACGCTGGATCCGCGGCGGCGAGGGTGGCGTGACCCTGCACGCGCCCAAGGGCATGGCGCTGCACGCCGGCGTGCTGCACGTCGCCGACATCGACGTCGTGCGTCGCTTCGACGCGGCGAACGGCGCGCCGCGCGGCGAGACCGCGATCCCGGGCGCTGGCTTCCTCGACGACGTCGTGGTCGGCCCGGACGGCAGCGTCTACGTCAGCGACCGCGGTTGCGACGGCGCCTTCGTGGCGACGGGCACGGACGCGGTCTGGCGCATCGCGCCGGACGGGGCGGTGGCGCCGCTGGCGAAGGGCGTCGCGCTCGGCCAACCGTCGGCGCTCGTCGCCCGGCCGCAAGGGCTCTACGTCGCCAGCTGGCGCGACGGCACGTTCGCGCAGATCGACTACCGCGGCGTGCGCACCGAACTGGCGACGGCGCCGACCGCGCTGCTCGCCGGGCTCGTGCGCGTCGAGGACGCCGCCGGCGCGGGGTGGATCGCCGCCTCGCGGGCGGGCAAGTGCCTCTATCGCTTCGACGCCAAGGGCGGTGTGCAACGCCTGCCGGGCGCGCCGATCGAGGCGGGGGACCTCGCGATCGACGCGGCGCGCGGCCGCTTGCTGTTGCCGGTGTTCGCCGCCGACCGGCTCGAGATCGCGACGCTTCCTGGCGCCGCTACCGGCGCAGCCGTTCCGCGCTAGAGTGTTCGCCCCCATGGTGCGCGTCAAGACCGCGGTCGAGACCGAGACCCAGACGCGTTCCGAGACGCAGCTGGCGCGGCCGTGGAACGTCATCGTGCACGACGACCCGGTCACGCTGATGACCTACGTCACCAAGGTGCTGATGCAGGTCTTCGGCTACGCCGAGAGCAAGGCGCGCACGCTGATGATGGAAGTGCACAAGACCGGCCGTTCGATCGTGTGGACCGGCGGCCGCGAGCAGGCGGAGATCTACGCGCAGAAGCTGCAGGCGCACCACCTGCTGACCACGCTGGAGATCGTCGATGCGTGACGCGCATCGCGTCGTCGGAGGCCGCTGACCATGTGGGTCGCGCGCGTCGACGAAGGCTGGCTGTTCGGCGACCTGTCGCCGCGCACCGCCGAGATCCTGAAGGGCGTGCCGATGCTCCTCGAGAGCGAGGACCCGCGCGTGCGCGCCTGCCTGCTGCCCGAGACGCTCCACGACGCCGGCCACGAGGCCGACTGGCGCGCGCACGCGGTGCCGGAGCTGGAGCGCCTGTTCGCCTCGCGCTCGACGCTCGTCGGTCGCGACCTCGCTGCGATGCGGCCGATGAAGGGCGGCGGCAAGATGCTGTTGCTGATCACCAACCAGCACGCCAGCGCGTGGCTCGCGGCGCTCAACGCCTCGCGGCTGGCGCTCTACTGCCTCAATGGCCTCGTCGCGGCCCACATGGAGATGGACAGCGAGGAGCCGGCGACGCCGCAGCAGCAGCAGGCGATCGACAGCATCCACCTGATGGCGGAGATGCAGTCGGTGCTGCTGGGCGACGCGCCGATGGAGTCGTGCGGCCCGATGGCCGACCTCGACGTCTGACGGCCGGCGGACGAAGCCGCCCGCCGTGGCCGCGTCAGTAGCCCTGGCCGACCTGCAGACGGACGCCGTTGCTGGCCGCGAGGCCGAACGGGTTGGCGACGGACAGCGCCAGCGCCTGCGTCGACAGCACGGAGCCGATCAGCGAGGTGGCCGACGGCACCGGGAACGTCAGCGTGCTCGTGCCGCCGGCGACGAGGCCGCCGCTGTACAGGCCGACATCGAGGTTGGTGTAGGCCTCGCAACCGGTCATGCCGAGCAGCGGGCCGAGCGGCAGTCCGGGGTTCTGCACCACGGTGCCGAAGCCGAAGAACGCCAGCGGCGACACGGCCGGCACGGCGTTGGCGCGCAGCGTGAAGGTGCCGTTGCCGATCGACGGCAGGCCGGCGACGTCCATGCCGAGGCCGTCGCAGCCGACGCCGTACGAGGTCGTCGTCGCGCAGTTCTGCGGCGCGCCGAGCAGCACGTAGCTGAAGCCGGGGTTGCCCGGCAGCAGCAGCAGCGTGTTGTTCGCCATGTCGAAGCCGTTGGCGACGGCCCAGTTCTCGTAGGTCGTGTTGTCGACGCTCGCGCCGCCGGCCGAGAGGTCGAGGCTCGCCGGCGCCGTCGCGCCGCCGGCCGGCGTCACGCCGCAGATGCCGTTGTCGGAGACGCCGCCGAACGTCGAGTTGTTGGTGACGCCCGGGCCGTACACGAAACGGATCGTCCCCGACGCGTCGATCTGCAGCTGGAAGCTGAAGCGCGGCGACGGGATGCCGTACGACTGCACGTTCCACCACGTCACCGTGCACGTTTGCGGCGTGGTCTTGAGGAAGCACTCGCCCCCGCCCGTCAGCGCCATGTCGCAGTACAGCGGGGCGATCTTCGGGCCGCCGGCGGTGAAGTTGGTGACCGACGGCGTGTAGAGCGCCGAAGAGCCGGTCGCCAGCGGCGTCGGCACGCCATTGTTCGACAACTGCACGAAGCCGTGGTCGTTGACGTGGATGTGCGTGTAGGTGACGCCGGCGAACGGGAAGGCGAAGCCGAGCGGCTGGATCGGGTACACGGTGTCGACCGTGTCCTTGCCGAGGCTCGTGCCGAACTCGCCGTTGAAGCAGAGTTGCGCGGCTGCCGGCGCGGCGAGCAGCATGGACAGAGAAGTGGCTAGAACGAGTGCACGCATGACGAGGGCTCCTTGGAAGACGAGGCGAACGGGCCGGGCAGGCTAGCCGGATCCTGCCCGACGCGGGAGGGGGCTAGCGCTCGCCGCCCTCGCCGTCGCCGCCGGCTTCGTCGTCGTCGCCACGGCCGCCGAGGCCCGCTCCGGGCCCGCGGCGGTCGTGCACGGTGAACGGCTGCGTGCGGCTCTGGTCGCCGCGCGTGATGCGCACCGCGAACGTGCCTGGCCGCGGCCCGCCCGAGCCCGCGCCGCCGCGGCCGCCGAAGCCGCCCATGCCGCCGAAGCCGCGCCCGCGTTCGGTCGCCCAGGCGATCTCGTGGTAGCCGGCGGTCGTCGGGCCATCCTTGCGCCAGACCACCGCGCCGGCGGCGTCGAGCACCTCGATCGCCACCTTGGCGCCGCCGTCCTGGCCGAGCGCGTACCGGAAGGTCGGCGTGACGAACGGACTCGGCGTCGACCAACCGCGCGCGCCGACGTTGCCCTCGCTGAAGCCGCGGCGCAGCACGACGCCGTCGCTCGGCGGCAGCGCGGTGAACGCGGCGAGCGCCTTCTCGGCCATCAGTTCGTCGAGCGCCTTGGCGTCGAGCGCCCACACGCCGCGGCCGTGCGTGCCGACGACGACGTGGCCGTGGCGCGGCTGCACGACGAGGTCGTGCACGGCCGTGCGCGGCAAGCCGCTGCCGAGCGGGTGCCAGTGGGCGCCGTCGTCGAACGACGCGTAGGCGCCCATCTCGGTGCCGACCAGCAGCACGGCGGCGTTGCGCGGGTGCTGGCGCACGACGTTGACCGGCTCCATCGGCAGGTCGTTGGCGATCGTGGTCCAGGTCTCGCCGGCGTCGTCGGTGCGGAACACGAACGGCGCGCGCACGTCCTCGCGGAAGCCGGTGAACGACACGAACGCCGTGCCGTCGGCGTGCGGCGACGCCTCGACGCGCGACACCCACAGGCCCTTCACCGCCGCCGGGAAGCGGTCGGTGAGCTCGGTCCAGCGGCCGCCGCCGTCCTTCGTGCTCCAGACGCGGCCGTCGTCGGTGCCGACCCAGAGCCAGCCTTCCTGGCGCGGCGACTCGGCGATCGTCGTGATCGTGCAGTGGGGGACGTTGCCCTTCTTCTTGTCCGGGTCGTTGGTCGTCAGGTCGGGGCTGACCGTGCGCCAGCTGTCGCCGCGGTCGCGCGAGCGGTGCACGAACTGGCTGCCGGTGTAGACCGTGTGCGGCGCGTGCGGCGACAGCAGCAGCGGCGTCTGCCAGTTGAAGCGCAGCGGCTGCTCGCCCTTCTGCGCGGTCGGCTTGATGCCCTTGCGCGCGCCGGTGCCGAGGTGCTGACGGCTCATGCCGCCGAACTGCGACTCGCTGTAGACGACGTCGGGATCGCTCGGGTCGACGCAGACGTAGAAGCCGTCGCCGCCGTCGATGCGGAAGGCGTCGGTCGCGCGCAGCCCGTCGCTGGTGGCGCCGTGGCTCGGGAAGCCCCACGAGCCGTTGTCCTGCAGGCCGCCATAGACGCGATAGACCGGCCGGTCGTCGACCGTGACCGCGTAGTACTGCGTGATCGGCAGGTGCGTCAGGTGGTCCCACGAAGCGCCGCCGTCCCAGGTGACGGTGACGCCGCCGTCGTTGCCGAGCAGCGCGTGCTTGCCGTCCTTCGGGTCGATCCACAGCGCGTGGTGGTCGACGTGCAGGTTGCCGTGGAAGGCGGCGGCGCCGCGGCCGCGCCCCGGCGTCCAGGTCTTGCCGCCGTCGCTCGAACGGTGCACCGGCACCGACAGCACGTAGACCGTATCCTTGTCGGTCGGGTCGACGCGCAGCTGGCCGTAGTAGTAGCCGGGGTCGCCGCCGACGGAGACGTCGTTGCCGTGCGTCTTGCGCCACGTCGCGCCGCCGTCGTCGCTGCGGTAGACCTCGCCACCGACCGTGGTGCGCCGGCTGCGCCGTGCCGGGTCCTGCGCCTGCGCGACCTTGCGCTCGTGCTCGGCGGCCGCGACCGCGTCGGCGAGCAGTTCGCCATCGGGCTCGGGAAGCTCGGCTTCGTCGGGCTTCGCCGGTTCGGCCGCCGCTTCGGCGGCGCGCGGGTTGCTGTTCTCGATCGTCGCGTACACCGTCTTGCCGTCGGCGGCGACGTCGACGCCGATGCGGCCGAGCACGCCGTCGGGCAGGCCGCCGGCCAGCTGCTTCCAGGTGGCGCCGGCGTCGGTCGACTGCCACAGCCGCGATCCCTGTCCGCCTTCGCTGAAGTTCCAGGCCCGACGGCGGCGCTCGTAGCTGGCGGCGTAGACGACGTCGGGGTTGGTCGGATCGAACGCGACGTCGACGCAGCCGACGTCGGGGCCGACGTGGTGGACCCGCGTCCACGACGCGCCGCCGTCGGTCGTCTTGTAGACGCCGCGCTGGTCGTTGGCGGTGTAGAGCGCGCCGAGCGCGGCGACGTAGCAGACGTCGGCGTTGGCCGGGTGCACGATCACGCGGCCGATGTGGTCCGTGCCGTCGAGCCCGACGTGGCGCCAGGTCTTGCCGCCGTCGGTCGACTTGTGCACGCCGTTGCCCCAGTAGGAGCTGCGTTGGTTGTTGCACTCGCCCGTGCCGACGTACAGCACGTCGCCGTTGCTCGGCGCGACGGCGACGTCGCCGATCGAGGTCGTGTAGCCGTCCTGGAACTGCGGCGTGAAGCGCAGGCCGCCGTTCTCGGTCTTCCACAAGCCGCCGCTCGCGGCAGCGACCCAGAACACCTGCGGCTTCGTCGGGTGCACGGCGATGTCGACGATGCGGCCGCCGCTCATCACCGGACCGAGTTCGCGCCACTTCATCTGCGCGAAGACGTTGGCGCGCGCGTGCTCGTGGTCGGTCGCCTGGGCGGCGACGGCGGCGGCGAGCAAGGGCAGCAGGCTGACGGCGCGGATCGTCATGGCGAGGTTCATGGCATCACTCCTTCGTGCTCGCGGCTTCGGCGCCGTCGGCGGCAGCGGTCGTGGCGGGGTCGGGCAGCAACTGGAACGCGCGGGCGTCGACGTCGGTCATGCCTTGCCAGCGCACCGCGTACGCGCCCGGCGTCGCCAGCTGGTTGCGGCCGACGCGGGCGTCCCAGACGATCGCCTGCAGGCCGGCCTCGGCCTTGCCCTCGACGCGCGCGATCTCGGCGCCGGTGACGTCGTGCACGGTCAGCACGGGCTTGTCCTTCGGCGCGGTCGCCAGCCAGACGTGGAAGGTCGCGCCGAACGGCGGGTTCTTCGCGTGCCAGTTCTTCTGGCCCTGCCAGCCGCGCGACTGCATGCGCCACAAGATCGCCGGCTCGACGGCGAACAGGTGGGCGGGCTTCTTGGCGACGGCGCCGGTCACCTGGCGCAGCGCCTCGACGTCGAGCACGAAGACGCCGCGGCCATGCGTCGCCGCGATCAGGTCGCTGTCGCGATCCTGCACGTAGAGGTCGCGCACCGCGACCGTCGGCAGTTCGGCGCCGAGCGGGAACCAGCGCTCGCCGCGGTCGAACGACGCGTAGGCGCCGTACTCGGTGCCGAGGTAGAGCAGGTCCTCGTTGCGCGGGTCCTCCATGATCGCGTAGCAGGTCTCGCGCGACGGCAGCGTGATGCCGAGGTCGCGCCAGGTGGCGCCGCGGTCGTTCGACACGAACACGTAGGTGGCGAAGTCGTCCGAGCGGTGGCCGTCGACGGTCAGGTAGACGCGATCGTCGGCGAAGAACGACGGCACGAGGTCGCTGACGTAGCGCGGGCCCGGCAGCGGCAGGTTCGCTTCCAACCGCGTCCAGTTGGCGCCGCCGTCGTCGGTGCGCCACAGCGCGCCGTCGTCGGTGCCGACGTACAGCAGGCCCTGCACGCGCGGGCTCTCGGCGAGCGCCACCGCGGTGCCCTCGGGCGTGCGGCCGAGCGCTGGCGAGACCTTGCGCATGCGCAGGCCGTCGGCGCGCACGGGACCCTGCCCCGGCCGCGTCGCGCGGTTGTCGAGGTGGGCGTGGCGCTCGCCGCGCCAGACGAAGTTGCCGGCGTGGTAGAGGGTCAGCCGGTTGTGCGGCGAGAGCGTGAACGGCGCGTCCCAGTTGAAGCGCGCCGTCTGGCCGTCGGGCAGCCGTTCGCGGCTGATGCGCGTCTGGCCGCCGCTGCGCAGGTCGACCACGCCGAGCGCGCCGTTCTGGCTGGTGGCGTAGACGATCCACGGCTCGGCCGGATCGGTCTGCGCGCCGAAGCCGTCGCCGCCGTAGATGGTGAAGCAGTCGTTCGTGCCGATGCCGTCGCGGAAGCGCGTGCGCGAGGGCACGACCCACGTGCCGTTGTCCTGCAGGCCGCCGATGACGTTGTACGGCACGCTGTCGTCGGCGACGGCGTCGTAGTACTGCGCGGCGCTGAAGCCGCGATGCACCTGCCAGCTGGCGCCGCGGTCGAAGGTCTCGTTGACGCCGCCGTCGCAGATGGCGACGAGGTGGTCGGAGTCGTCGGGGTCGATCCAGACGCCGTGGAAGTCGACGTGGATGCCCTGGTTGATCGCCTTGAAGCTGTCGCCGCCGTCGCGCGTGCCCCACAGCTGTGTGCCGACGCAGTAGACGTTCTGGTCGGAGCGCGGGTCGACGCGCAGCACCGAGTAGTAGAACGGTCGCTCGGTCAGGCTGTTGACGCGCCGCCAGTTCTCGCCGCGGTCGTCGCTGCGGTACACGCCGCCGCACTCGAAGCCGAGTTCCCCCTGGTCCTTCTGCTTGTTGGCGTCCTGGCCGAACAGGCGGCCGCTGTACGGACCGTTGGGCCGGCCTGCCGCCTGCTGGAAGGCGCCCGGCGCGCGCTGTCCCCAGGTCACTTCGGCGGTCTTGGTCTCGGCGCCGCGCACGAACGTCAGCGTCGCCTTGCTGCCCGGCGTCGCGTCGCGCACGATCTCGGCGAGGTCGGCGAACGTCTTC
>JBEITC010000015.1:0-22690 GCA_040375075.1 Planctomycetota bacterium
GCATGCCGCCGCGGCCGCTGGCGCTTGCGCGCCGCCACTACGGCGTCGTCACGCGCACCGCGTCGCTGGCGGCGAGGCCGCCGGCCGCCGTCGCATCGAGGAAGCCCGCCTGCAGCCACAGCTGCGTGCCGGCCGGCAGCGAGGCGATGCCATTGAGGCCGAAGACGATCTCCGACCCGACGCCGACGAGCGTCGCGGTGATGTCCGGCGACGGCACCAGCGTCGCGCCGAAGATCGGCGCGTTGATCGTCGAGCCGCCGATCACGAGCACGCCGAGCGAACCGGCGGCGTAGTTGCGGATCGCCGCCTGCAGCGGCTGCGCGAGGTTGATCGTGCCCGAACCGGTGATCGTCGGCAGTCCCGCGGCGCCGGCGACGCCGCCGGCGAGGTCGCACCACACCGGCGCGCGCGTCGCCCAGAACTGACTGACCGTCGACGCCGTGTTGTTGAGCGAGAGCGCGTTGTCGGCCGCACCCGCCGTTCCCATCGTGTAGCCGAGGTAGGTGACGTTGGGGCTCGACCAGCGGTTGATCCGCGTGCCGGGCGAGTACGCCATGACCGTGCGGTACGCGTTGTCCGGCGTGCGGTAGCCGTAGCTGTACGGATAGAGCGCGCCGCTGGCGTTGGCGGCGTCGTGGTGGCACGCCATGTTGTGGCCGCACTCGTGCGTGAACGTGCGGCCGGGGATGCAGGTGCGCACCGTCACGCCGAAGGCGCTGCCGGCGAAGCCGGTCGACAGGCTCGTCATCAGGTACGCGATGCCGCAGTACGACGCGCTCGCCGGGTTGGTGATCAGGTGCATCAGGTCGCCGCCGTACGTGTCGCGCGCCGTGAACGCTTCGTCCATGAAGCCGTCGCCGGCGGTGCGGAAGCGGCTGAGGTCGGTGTTGGTGCCGAGCTCGGCGTACGCGGTCTCCGCCATGTGCACGAGGCGCATCTCCATCGCCACGCCCGAGTCGCGGTTGGCGAGGTTGCTCTGCTGCACGGCGCCGACGATCGCCGCTTCCATCGCCGCCGTGCCGCCGGCGTTCTGACGCGCCAGCGCGGTGTAGAAGACGACGATGTCGACGATCGGCACGCTGCAGTCCGAGTTCGTGCCGAGGTCGCCGCCGGCGACCGGCGCCGCGGCGACGTGGTGCGTGTGGTCGGTAGCACAGCCCATGTGCGGCGGCAGCAGCGACTGGTCGATGCGCTGCAGCACGTGCACGTCGCCGACGCCGGTGGGCGCGACGACCCACGAGAGCGCGTCGATGTCGATCTGCCCCCACGTCGTGCCGTCGGCGGCGACGGCGAGCTGCACGGTCGACGTGCGGCCGGGCACGTGGCCGACGAACGTGCGGTGGCCGAGGACCCAGTCCTGGCTGGTCACTTCCCAGGTCGCCTGCGCGCCGAAGAGATCGAGCGCGAACGTCGCCAGCGGCTGCTGGGCGCGCGCCGGAATGGCCGCGATCGCCGCGGCGTCCAGGCGCACGAACGTCGATTGCGCGACCGTCGGGCTCTGCGCGCGCTCGGCGGCGTCCCACTGCACGGCGGCCGCCGGCGGATTGGCGACCGGCGTCCACAAGGGCTGCGGCTGCTGCGCGACGGCGAAGGCGGCGAAGAGCAGCGCAGCGGTGGCGCCACGCAGGTTGGCGAGGTTCGTCATGGCGAGGCGAAAGGGTGCGCCCTTGCGCCCAGACGGTCAATCCCTGGCGGCCTTCAGAAGAGGTGGCCCCACCGCGTGCCCCGGAACACGCCGCGAAGCTCCTGCCAGTTGACGATGCGCTTGCGGGCATCGCCGTCGCCCTGCTTCTGCGACTGCGGCGCCAATCGGGCCGGCGGCAGATCGAGCAGCGCGAGCGCGAGCGCGGTCGCGCCGTCGAGGTCGGCAGCGAGGTCTTCGTAGGCGATCTCGACGCCCCGGAAGCCGGCGAACGTCGCGCGGGTCCGCTCCTCGAGCTGCTCCATGAACTGCATGTCCCACAGCAGCATGCGCGGATCGACCTCGACCGCGCCACCGGAGCGACGCTGCGCCGCGTCGTCGGAGGCGGCGCTCCACCACTGGTCCGTGCGTTCGGCACGCAACTGCGAGACATAGCGCGCGACGCGGTCGCGGCGGACGAGGTGGATGACGCGCAGGTCCGGCTGCGACAGCAGATGGTCGACGACGCGGTTGTCGCTGAGCATGTGGTAGTACAGCAGCTTGAAGCCGAACGCCCGCCGACCGCTCCCGGTCGCGCGCGCCGCCATTGCGTCGAGGAACGCCGGCGGATCCCCGCGCCGCTGCCGCAGCATGGACGCGACGTCGACGTCTGCCACCATCCGGGTGTCCAGCTGGCCCTCGTCGATCATCCGCGTGTTGAACAGTTCTCCTGCCGCAGCGACGTCGGGATGCGTCGCCAGCATGTCGACGAGCAGGTTGGAGCCGGTGCGCTCGGCGCCGACGACGACGAACCGGACCGGGGCATCCGGCTCCGGCGCAGCCAGCGCGGCCGCAGGCGATGGCGCGGCGCAGGTCGCGAACGCTGCCCGCGTCCCCGTCGCCGGGGCTCCGTCCTCAGGGGGCTGCGCGCGCAACACGTCGTGCACGCGCTCGGCGAGCACGATCTGCCAGTTCGGCTCTTCGCGCTGGCTGATGATGCGGGCGTCGAGCGCGCCGTCGAAGTCGCGATGGAGCGCCTGCCGCTCCTCGTCGGACGGAACCGTGATGACCTCGGCGAACTGCAGCAGGTCCGCCTGCATCAACGCCAAGGGGTCGATGTCGCCGCTGAGCGGATAGTGGAAGTGGATGCGCGGCAGCCCGAGCAACCACGCAGTGACGAAGCCGGCCACCGCGCCGTGGTGCGAGTAGAGGGTGACGATCACGTCGGGCGCCCATGCCTGCGCCCAGCGGGCCTGGGTGACCGCCGCGAGGAACGTGGGCATCTTGACGATGTCGTCGGCGCCGAGGCCGTAGCGCATCGTGAGATAACTGACCAACGAGGCGAACTGGTCGGGACGGGACCGGCGGAAGTGCTCGAGGTCGGCGTGGACCGGATGCGCCATCTTCGGCGCCAGCAGGCCGTAGGTCATCCAGCGGGCCGGCATGCCGCCGCCGAGCCGCGGGTCGGCCTTCTCGACGTGGGCGAAGCGGACCTCGGCGTCGATGCGATCGGCGAGGTCGGCCGACAACTCGTAGCTGAAGACCTGCGACGGCTCCGGGAACAGAGTGGAGCCGAACGCCAGGAGGCGACGACGGCGGCTGCGCGCGAACAGGACGCTCTCCGGCAGCTTGGCGACGCGGCCAGTGGTGGATGGATGCATGAACGCTCGCGCCGCGGGGGTGGTGCTCCGCGACGCTGTCCTTTCTCTACGCAAAGACGCGCGTCGTGGGCGCACGCCCTAGTGTAAATCCTCGGGGTTTTCCTCCGCTTGCTGGCGGGGGCGGCGGACCTTGCCGGCGCGCAGCCTCCGCGCGCGTCGCACGAGCGATGATCGGCAGTCGGCCATGCCATGGCCGCCACGACGCCGTGGCCAGCGTCGATCGCGCCGCGATCCGCACACGCGGCGTTGTCGCCACGGCGCAAGGCCCCCATCATCGTCGCCCTTGGACCCGCTCGCTTCGTTCCTCCAGCAGCTCGCCACCGCCTGCGCCGACGACTCGTTCGCGCGCCTCACGCTGTCCTCCCCGGCCGATCCGGCCGCCGACGTGCAGCGCATCGTCGCGCGGCTGATCGAGATCCAGGGCGGACGCTGCCTGTCGTTCACGTTGCGCGAAGCCAAGCGCGACACCACGCACAACGTCCCGCTCGAAGAAGTCGCAGTGTTCGTCGGCCGCGAGCTCAAGCGTTTCCGCGCCGCGATGCTCGCGACGACGGCGGCGGACTGGCAGCTGCAGCGCGGCGACGGCGGCGACAAGCTGATCCGCCACAAGCCGAGCCTGAAAGCCAAGCCGGCGCGCGCGCACGACGAGAGCAAGAAGACCTACCTCGGAGCCGACGCGATGCCGTGGCTGCAGGCGCTCGACCTCGTCGACCAGCAGGGTCGCACCAAGCCGAAGCTCGCCGACAAGAAGGCGCAGCTCGACCGCTACGTCGAGATCCTCGCGCACCTGGCGCAAGACTGCGGCTGGGCCGCAGGCGACGACCATCCGGCCGTGCGGATCGTCGACGTCGGCTGCGGCAAGGGCCACCTGACGTTCGCCGCGTGGCACCTCGTCGCCAACGTGCTGCGGCGGCCGGTCGAGGCGATCGGCGTCGAGGCGCGGCCCGAACTCGTCGACCAGGCCAACGCGCGCGCCGCCGCGGTCGGCGCGCAGGGCCTGCGCTTCGTCGCCGGCGACATCGGCACGGCGCCGCTGCCGGCGGTCGACGCGCTGGTCGCGCTGCACGCGTGCAACACCGCCACCGACCACGCCATCCGCCGCGGCATCGAGGCGCGCGCCAAGCTCGTCGTCGTCGCGCCGTGTTGCCACCAGGAGGTGCGGCCGCAGCTCGGCACGCCAGCGCCGCTCGGCCCCGTGCTGCGGCACGGCTTCATGGCCGAGCGCATGGCCGAATGGGCCACCGACGGCCTGCGCGCGCTCGTGCTCGAGTGGGCCGGCTACAAGACCAAGGTCATCGAGTTCGTCAGCAGCGAGCACACCGGCAAGAACGTGATGATCGCCGGCGTGCGCGACGACGCGCCGCGCACCGACGCGCAGATCGCGGAAGCGCGCGCGCGCATCGACGCCTTCAAGGCGTTCTTCGGCATCGGCGCGCAGGCGCTCGACCCGCTGCTGCAGCAGGGCTCGCCGCGCTGACGGACCGCGGCGAGCGCCGGCGAAGGGCGCACGGATCGCGCCAGATGGTCGCCATCGCGACCACGCAGCGGACGCGGACACGATGGCCTCGGAGTGTCGTGCGATTGCCGTCGCCGGCCGGCGAGCCCGTGCGCTAGCGTGCCGCGATGCTCTCCGTCTGCTCGCGTCGCCTCGCCGCGCTGGCCTCGTTCGCCCTCGTGCCCGCCACCGCCGCGCACGCGCAGGACGGCAAGCCGGCCGGCGCGCAAGCCGGCCAGATGGACGGCTACCTCGGCGTGCCGCAGGAGAAGGTCGCGCTCGACTTCGGCGGCGGCTTCGCGATGCACGTCGCGGCGTGGCCACTGCTCGGGCAATGGCCCGGCGACCGCTTCCAGACCGGCCTGTTCGGCACCTGGATGTTCGCGCACCTCGGCGCCGACAAGCCCGCCGCGAAGATCTACTCCGACGTCGAAGGCGGCCTCGGCTGGTGGCGCGACACGCGCTTCGCGACGCCGACGCCGAAGTTCATCATGGGCGGCGTCGCGCTGGAGTTCTCGCAGTGGGCCAACGGACCCGGCGCCGGCAAGGGCCGCGATTGGCAGAAGCCGCAGGGCAAGTACGGCATCGCGCAGCTGAGCCCGTGGGTGATCTGGCCGCCGGACGGCCTCAACCTCGCGCAGGGCACGAGCGGCGAGCTGTTCGGCTACGGCTACCTGCCGCTGCCGCTCGTCGAGCCGAAGGCGAAGACCGCCGGCGTCGACGTGGCGAGCGGCGACCAGTGCTGGACGCTGTTCCTCGACACCGCGACGTTCAAGGGACCGGTCGCGTTCTTCACGCCGTTCTTCTTCACCGAGGCGACCACGAAGAAGCCCGAGCTCGGCGGCCTGTTCCTCGACAATCGTCCGGCCGATCCCAACCGCGCGCTGCAGATGGAGACGCAGTACGTGCCGGCCTACGTCGCCGCCGACGCGCAGGGCACGCTGCACGCGCGCGTCGCGCCGACGCGCTTCCCGACCGACGCCGAGGGCCGTTCGACGCTCGTGCACCGCATCCGCTCGTTCCGCAAGGACGCGCTGTGGGACGCCGTCGCGGCGTGGTTCGCCGGCGGCCCCGCCGCCGACGGCCGCATCGACGAAGCCAGGAGCGCCGTGCACACGATGACCGGCAAGGGCTGGTCGACGTGGCGCATCCACGTGCCGGGCACCGCGAAGGACGAGCGCGTCACGGTCGACTGGCTGCGCTTCGCCAAGCCGCACGTCGTCGACGGCCACACCTTCGGCTGGGCTTGGGACAAGACGATGGTGCGCGTCGGCAACGACGGCCTCGCGACGCTGCCGGAGCACTTCGTCGCCACCCTCGACGGCAAGAAGAAGCCGCAGTGGCGGCCCGCCCCCGCTGGCAGCGAGTTGCCGGCCGCCCTGCGCGACGTCGCGTTCACGCCGCCCGCGAAGAAGAAGCCCGAGCCGTACGTCACGCCGACCGATGGCGCGTGGACGAGCCCGGGCCCGGTCGCCGGACCGTTCCGCGCCGAGCTCGGCGACGGCAGCGTGGTGACGTACAGCTGGTACCGCTTCTGCGACCAGCCGGCGCTGCAGCACGCGGACCTGTCGGTCGAAGAACGCCAGCGCATGCAGCAGCGCGTCGAGAAGCTGCACCGCAGCTGGACCAAGGACCGCGCCTACCTGCCGACGGCGACGACGGGCAAGCTCGCGGCGCTCGACCCGGCCGTGCTGGTCACGCCGCCGAAGGGCTTCGAGATCGGCTACGTGCCGATCGTGACGCGGCAGGAAGCGAAGTAGCGGCGCGACCGGCGGCGTGGCCTTGGCTGCCACCGCGCCGTCGAGCCAGCGACCTCGACGACCGCCTCGCGCGTGCGGACCTCAGCGGTGGCCACCCGCGAGCCGCACCGACTCCGGGGCGCGCCGCAGTTCGCGCATCGCCCACAGCCCCACCGCGGGGCCGATCGCGAGCAGCGCGAAGGTCCAGCCGAAGCCGCACGCGTCGGCGAACAGCGGCACGATCTGGATCGACGCCAGGGTCAGCAGGAAGCCGAACGCCGTCTGCGTGGTCAGCTGCGTGCCGACGTACTCCGGCTCGGCGAGCTCGCTGACGCTGGCGCTGAACTGCGCCGAGTCCGCGACCACGGCGAAGCCCCATACGCAGCAGATCGCGAGCGCGAGCGGCGGCGACGCGTCGCCAGCGAATCCGACGACCAGCGCGCAGCCGCCGCTGATCCACAGGCTGAGGCTCGCCGTGCGCGTGCGGCCCCACCGGTCGGCCAGCGCGCCGGCGAGCACGCTGCCGAGTCCGCCGAGCGCGATGACGCCGAACGCCGCGAGCGACGCCGCAGCCGGCGACCAGCCCGCAGGCACGAGCACGCGCTGCAGGAACATCGGCGTCCACGTCCACATCGCGTAGAGCTCCCACATGTGGCCGAGGTAACCGAGGTTGGCCAGCCGCAACGGCCGATGGCGCCAAGCCTGCGCCATCTGCCGCAGCTGGAACGGCGGCATAGGCGACGCGAACGGCCCGCGCCGAGCGACCACGAGGGCCAGCAGCGCGCCGACGACGGCGAGCGCGGTCGCGCCGAAGAGCGGCGGCCGCCAGTCGTCCGTCGCGCCGACCGCGCGCAGCAGCTGCGGCGCCGCCGACCCGACCGTGGTGGCGAGCACGACGACGCCGATGCCGAGCCCGCGGTCGCGCTGGGTCCACGAAGCGACGAGCCGCATGCCGACCGGGTAGACGAGCGCGCACGCGGCGCCGGTGACGAGCCGCAACAGCAGCAGCAGGGTCAGCGACGGCTCGCAGAGCGGCGCCGCCACGGTGGCGACAGCGCCGACGAGGCAACCGCCCGCCATCAGGACCTGCGGCGACGCGCGATCGGCGAGGTTGAGCAGCGCGCTGCCGATCGCGCCGACCACGAACCCGAGTTGGACCGCCATCGTCAGCCACGCGACCTGCCCAGGCCCGAGTTCGAGTTGCCGCTGCAGCGCCGGCGCCACCGCGCTGACCGAGAACCAGACGCTCATGCCGAGCAGCGTTGCGAACGCGACGCCGACGATCGTCGACCACTTGCGCGCCACGGACACGATCACCGCAAACCACCCGCGACACGCGCCGCCGGCGCGTACACGGCACGACCCTGGTCGCATTGCGCGCGCAGGTCGGCGAGCGTCGCGGCGTGCGCAGGATCCCCGGCGAGGTCGCGCGTCTGCTCGAAGTCGGCGACGTGGTCGTACAGCTCCTCCACCACCGGCGCGCGGTCGATCCAACGCAGGTAGGTGAAGCGCTCGGTGCGCAGGCCTTCGCTGCGCGGGATGCGCGGGTTGTTCAACCGGTGCTCGTAGAAGAACGAACGCCGCCAGCCGATCGGCTGCTCGCCGGCGAGCAACGGCATCAGGCTCGCGCCCTGATGGCCGGGCGCTGCAGCGAGGCCGGCGAACGCGAGCAGCGTCGGCGCGAGGTCGACGTTGAGCGCCATCGCCGCGCAGCGCACGCCGCGGCGCGAAGCCGTCGCGCGCGGGTCGACGACGAGCAGCGGCACGCGGATCGACGGCTCGTAGGCGTACCACTTGTCGGCGAAGCCGCGCTCGCCGAGGAAGTAACCGTTGTCCGAGGTGAACACGACCACCGTGTCGTCGGCCATGCCGCGCTCGCGCAGCGCGTCGCGCAGGCGGCCGACGTTGGCGTCGACGGCGGCGATCAGCCGGTGGTAGCCGCGCACCATGCGCTGGTACTTCGCCGGCTCGTCGAAGCGCCAGCCGAAGCGGACGCGGCTCTCCGTCGTGCGCAGGAACGCCGGCAGTGCGGCGAAGAACGCCGGATCCATCGTCGCCGGCGGCGCGAAGTCGACGTCTTCGTACAGCTGGTCGAACGCGCTCGGCCAGACGTACTGGCGCGGATCGCCGTCGTCGGCATGCGGTTCGTGGAAGCTGACCGACAGGCACCACGGTTGGTCCTTGCCGCAGCCATCGAGGAACGCGATCGCGCGGTCCGCGGTGTGATCGCAACGATGCCGACGCACGCCATCGGGACCGGGCTTGCCGGCCGGCGGGCCGCCAACCGGCTCGAACACGTCGAACATGCGTGCCGGAGCGCCCTTCTCGGGGGTCACGCCGAACTTGCCGACGAAGCCGGTGCGGTAGCCGACGTCCTTCAGCAGCGCCGGGTAGCTGATCGCGACGTGGGCGTCGGCGAGCGGCGGCGTGCCGAAGGTGAATCCGTGCGTGCCCTCGTACTGGCCGGTCAGGATCGACGCGCGCGACGCCGCGCAGATCGCCGTGGTGACAAAGGCGTTGTCGAAGCGCACGCCGTCGGCCGCGAGCGCGTCGAGATGCGGCGTGCGCAGCCGCGCGTCGCCGACGCAGCCAAGGCTATCCCAGCGCTGGTCGTCGGTGACGACGACGAGCAGGTTGGGGCGCTTTCGCGCCGGCGCGTCGGACGTGACCGCGCAGGCTGCGGCGATGACGGCGAGCGCGAAGCACACGAGCACGGCGAGGCGGCGCAGCATCGGCGCACGATAGCGGCGCGATGCGCGGTGACGCTGCCTTGGACAGGTTCGCAACGGCTCGCCCAGCGGCGGCGGCTTCCAGCCCGCGCCGAGGGATGGCGCAGGTCCGGGCGCTGGCCATCGGGAACGCGTCGCCACCAAGCGTGTCCGGCGATACGCACGGCGATGGCCGCGGTGCCGGAGGCGGCGATCTGGCAGCAGCATCCCAGCGCAACGCGAGCGGTGTTCATGGACGTCGCCGCCCGCGCGCGTCGACCGCGATGCGCGACCTCGCTGCTAGGGGTCTGCGCCATGGGACGGCGTTGGCGCGGTCATGCAGCGCCGTCGCCAACTCGATGCATACGCGCCCAATGGACCCCGACCGCGGACGCCAGCCGCCGTTCACCGCGCCGGCTGCACCGCGATCGCCACCTCGTCGAGCGACGGCGCCAGCTTGTCGACCACGAACTCGCCGCGGAAACGCAGACCCGCGTCGGTCGTCAACTCCAGCGTCCAGCGGCCGACCGCGAGCGTCGGCGCGTAGCGGTATGGCTGCTCGACGCGCGGGTCGAATCTGCCGTCGTCGTAGAGCGCGCCGTCGGGGCTGCGCAACGCGAACTGCACGTGGCTCGGCGCGCCCCACGGCGGCGACGGCAGCGGGAAGACCAGCTTGCGCCGCACCGCCGGCGGCACGACGAGGTCGAGTGTCGTCAGTTCGCCGGCCTTGACCTCGAGTTCGCCGCGCTGCCAGAGCCCGGCTTCTTCGAGGTAGCGCCAACGCCAGCGACCGACCGGCCACGGGTGCGGCTGGCCGTCGGCGCGTGGGCCGTCGCGATCGAAGTCCTCGGTGGCCGGGCGATCGACGCGCTGGAAGAACAACCGCGGCTCCACCGCTTCACCGCCGCCGGGGCGCACGACGCGCACCGCGACCGTGCCTTGGGCCGGCAGGCGCAGGTCGCCGAGACCGCGCGCTTCGCCGCCGGCGAGCGCTGCGATCGGGAAGCGCTCTTCCGCCACCTGCTCGCGACTCTGCACGAGGAGCACGTAGTCGCCCGCCGGCAGGTTGCGCACCTCGAAGCCGCCGTCGCGCACGTCGCCGTGCGCCTCGATGCGACCGCCGGGATTCGTGACCCTGATGGTGAGCCCGTCGACCGGCGCGCCATCCGCCGTGAGGACGCGGCCGCGCAGCGACGCCGACGCCGGCGCGGACTCCGGCACGACGACGGTTCCGAGCACGTCCGGCGCGGACTCCGCCGGCCAGGCGACGGGGATCGGTCGATTCCCCAGGCCGCGATGCACGAGCACGCGCGCCGGCTTCACCGCCGCCGCCGCGAGCGTGAGCCGTCCTTGTGCGTCGGCCTGCACCGGCATCGCGAAGTCGTCGCCGTCGACGCTGGCCCACCACCCGGCGAGCGGCGATCGGGTCGCGTCGACGAGCTGCAGCGGATACGCGGCGAGCCGCTGCACGACGACGCGCCATTCGCCCGCATCGACGGCGAGGTCGCGTTCGACGTGGACCGGGACGATCGTCGACCCTTGGACGCGCATCGCCTGCACGGTGGCGGCCGCGCTGCGGAAGCCGAATCGCCCGTCCGCGTCGGTCGTGCGCGCGACGCCGTGCGAACCACCGAGCCGGACGATGGCGCCCGCGACCGGTGCGCCGTCCTGATCGACGACGCGGCCGCGCAACGCGACGCCACGCGGCAGCACGATGCGCACCGGGTCGCGCAGCGCGGTCGCTTCGGTCACCACGAGCGTGGCGGGCGCGTGGCCATCGGCCTGCACGGCGACGTCGATGCGGCCCGTGGGAAGGTCCGGCACGACGAAGCCGCCGGCGCGGTCGGTGGCGACGAAGGGCAGCGGGCGAGGCTCGGCGCTCGCCAAGCCTGCGCCGCGGAGGGTGCGCTGCGGGACGGCGCGGACGCGCGCGCCCGCGACCGGCTGTCCGTCCGCGTCGACGACGATGCCGACGAGGTCGCCGCGCGCCGGCTGCAGCGTGATCGTCATCGATGCCGCCGTGCACGGGCGCACCTCCGACGCCGCGAAGCCGGGCGCCTGCGCTTGCAGCATCGCGATCCCGATCGTCTCGAATGCAAAGGAACCGTCGGCCGCGGCGACCGCGACCGGCACGGCCGTCGTGCGCACGGAATGGCGCGTCAGGCAGAGGATGGCGCCCGCGGCCGGCGCGCCATCAGGCCGACGTACCACGCCGGTGACACGAACCGGCGCGCTGAGCGATGGATCGCCGAAGGGACGCCGCAACGACGACGGCGCCTGCAACCGCAGTTCGACGTCGGTCGGTCCGGTCGCTATCGCCTGGACACGCGCCCTCGCCGTGGCGGTGACGACGTCGTAGATCGTTCCCGGGGCCACCGCGAAGCGCGCGACGCCGTCCGCTGCGGTGGCCGCGTCGACCGCGTCGAACACGAGGTCGACGTCGCCGCGCACCGGTTCGATCGTGACAACGCAGCCGCTCACCGGCGACTCGTCCGCTCGCAGCACGCGCACGCGCAGTTCGCTGGCGGCCGCCGTCGCGGCAAGCGGCGAGCTGGCGGCCGGCGCGGCCTGCCGCGTGCCGACTTCGTCCGCCGGCGCCGGGGCGCCGCGGTCGGCGACGACTGCAGGCGGGCTGTCGCCAAGGCGATCGACGGCGAGCGGCGGCTGGGTCGCCGGCGGCCACGCCGCGAAGCCGACGACCAACACCACGACCGCGACCGCAGCGGCGAACCACTTGGCCAAGGCACCGCCCGCCACGCCGGCGGCGACCGCGACCGGCACGGTGCGCGCGGCGTGCTGCAGCACCGCGTGTCGGACGGCGGCCGTGCCGCGCTGCGGCAGCATCGCCGCGAGCCACGCGACGAGCGCTGGCGGCAACAGGCCACGCAGCGCCTTGAGCCCGCGGTGCAGCCGCATGCGCAAGGTCCCCGGCGGCACGCCGAGCGCCTCGGCGATCTGCGCTGGCCGCAGGCCGTGCTCCAGCTGCAGCAGCACGACGCTGCGCTGCTCGTCCGGCAGCGCTTGCACGTGTGCGCGCAGCCGTTCGACCAGCTCGCGCCGTTCGCTCGCCGCGATCGGCGCGTCCTCCGGGTCCGAGGCAGCCGGGGCCGACGCTGCCAGCGCCGCCAACGCCTCGCGGTCGTCGGGCGGTGGCACCTCGCGGCGGCGGCCGCGCCGTTCGTGCAGCTTCTTGCCGTGCAGCGCCAGGATGCCGACGAGCCACGGCAGCAGCGGTCGGCGCGCGTCCCAGTCGGCCCGCTTCTCGATCGCGGTGACGAACGTCGCCTGCAGCGCGTCCTCGGCGTCGGCCGGATGGCCGGTCAGGTGCATCGCCAGCGGCAGCAGTTCGCCGCTGCAGCGGTCGAACACCTCGCCGAGCGCCTGCGGGTCGCCGGTGGTCGCGAAGCGGGCGAACAGGTCTTCGAGGCTGCGGGCCATGGCGCTTCTCCCCAGCACCGCGCGGTCCGTCACCGGATTTTCCGCGGCAGGATGCGCCTCGCGGCCGCCGCTCACCCGTCTGCCGCGTCGACGAACAGCTCGTCGTCCAGCGTGCCGTGCGCGGCGAGCGCGTCGGCGACGCGGCACAGGCGTTCCCAGGTGTCCTCGTCGGTGAACCAGCCGGCGACCTCGCGCACCCAGCGGCCGAGCAGCTGCTTCTGCTGCGCTGGCGGCGCGCCGGCGGCGGCGAGTGCCTGCTGCGCGTGCCGCCAGTCGTCCTCCCACGCGGTCAGCGACTCGATGACGTCCATGTCGCCGCGGAAGCGCGCTTCGGCGAGCGGGCCGCCGAGCGCCGACAGGCCGATGCGGCGCGCGCGTTCGATCGGGTCGGCGACGCGCCAGCGCACGGTCGTCGAGCCGTGCAGGTCGCCGTCCTCGTCTTCGATGGTGCACTGCACGACCTCGCCGCCGAGCAGGTGCGCGACGAGCGCGTGGCCCGCTTCGTGGTAGGCGGCGGTCTCGTCGTCGAGGTCGTCGGGATCGAACATCGCGCGGCTCAGGCCAGGATCGCGCGCACGACGCGCGCCGGCTCGACGCCGGTCAGCTTGGTGTCGAGCCCGCGGAACGGGAACACCATCCGCTCGTGGTCGATGCCGAGGCAGTGCAGGATCGTCGCGTGCAGGTCGCGCACGTGCACCGGATCGCGCGCGACGTTGTAGCAGAAGTCGTCGGTCGCGCCGTGTTCGACGCCGCCGCGCACGCCGCCGCCGGCGAGCCACATGGTGAAGCAGCGGCCGTGGTGGTCGCGGCCACTGCTCGGATCGCCGAGCGCGCCCTGGCTGTAGGCGGTGCGGCCGAACTCCGTCGCGAACACGACCAGCGTGTCGTCGAGCAGGCCGCGCTGGCGCAGGTCCTTGAGCACCGCCGCAGTCGCCTGGTCGGTGTCGCGGCACTGGTTGGGCAGCTGCCGCGCGAGCGCGATGTGCTGGTCCCAACCGCGATGGAACAACTGCACGAAGCGCACGCCGCGCTCGAGCAGCCGGCGCGCCATCAGGCAGTTGGCGGCGTAGCTGCCCGGACGGCGCACGTCCGGCCCGTACATCGCCAGCGTCGCCTCGCTCTCGCCGCGCAGGTCGGCGAGCTCGGGCACCGACGTCTGCATGCGGAACGCGAGTTCGTACGCAGCGAGGCGCGCTCCGATCTCCGGGTCCTGCACGTCCTCGGCGTGGCGCGCATCCAGCGCCTGCAGGTCGTCGAGCTGCGCGCGGCGCTGGTCGCGCGCGACACCGTCGGGATCGCGCAGGTACAGCACCGGATCGGCGCCGGGCCGCAGGCCGACGCCCTGGTGCGACGACGGCAGGAAGCCGCTGCCCCACAGGCGCGAGAAGATCGGTTGGCCGGGGTTCTTGCCGGATCCCTGCGAGACCATCGCGACGAACGCCGGCAGGTCGGCGTTCTCGGTGCCGAGCCCGTAGCTGGCCCACGCGCCCATCGACGCGTAGCCGGGCAGCTGGTTGCCGGTGTTGAGCAGCGTGATCGCCGGGTCGTGGTTGATCGCTTCGGTGTGCATGCTCTTCAGCAGGCACAACTCGTCGGCGACGCCCTGCAGGTGCGGCATCAGGTCGCTGATCCAAAGGCCGCTCTGCCCGCAGCGCTTGCCGGGCAGCAGCGGCGGCACGACCGGGAAGCTGCCCTGGCCGGAGGTCATGCCGGTCACGCGCTGCGTGCCGCGCACCGACGGCGGCAGCTCCTTGCCGGCGTGCGCGTGCAGGCTCGGCTTGTCGTCGAACAGGTCGATGTGCGACACGCCCTCGCTCTGGAAAAGCACGAGCACGCGGCGCGCGCGCGGCGCGAAGTGCGGGCCGCTGGGCGCCATGGCGCCGGCAGCGACGCGCGACGAACTGGCGCAGCCGCCGAGCAGCGAGCCCAGCGCGATCTGGCCGAGCCCGCCGGCCGCCGACGCGAGGAAGGCGCGGCGCGCCGGGCGCAGCGAGGCGCCGGGACGGCCTTCGAGGTGGCGATCGGAGCGCGCGTTCATGGCTTGGTCACCGCGTCGGTCAGGTTGAGCAGCAGCGTCGCGACCTGCGTCCACGCCGCGTGCTCGGTGGGCGCGATCGCCGACGTCCGCGGCGCCTCGCCGTGCGCGAGCAAGCGCTCGGCCGCGTCAGGGTCGCCGGCGTAGCGCGCGCGTTCGCGGCGCAGCGCGCGGCGCAGCACCGCGAGGTCGTCGTCGTCCGCCGCGCGCGAGGTCGCCTCGCAGAACGCCCAGCGCAAGCGCGCGTCGTCGTCCACCGCGCGCTGCACGATGCGGCCGGCGAACGCGCGCGCGGCCTCGACGAAGGTCACGTCGTTGAGCAGCACGAGCGCCTGCAGCGGCGTGTTGGTCGCCGCGCGATCGACGACGCAGACCTCGCGGTTGGGCGCGTCGAACAGCGCCATGTTCGGCGGCGGCAACGTGCGCTTCCAATAGGTGTAGAGGCTGCGCCGCCACAGCTTGTCGCCGTGGTCCTGCACGAACGCCTGCGCCGTCGCCGGGGAGCTGCCGAAGTGGCTGATCTCGCGCCACGGATCGCCGGGCGTGTACGGATTGACGCTCGGGCCGCCGAGCTGGCGCACCAGCAGTCCGCTGACGGCGAGCGCGTGGTCGCGCACCAGCTCGGCCGGCAGGCGATGGCGCGGGCCGCGCGCGAGCAGGCGGTTGTCGACGTCGCGCGCGCGCGACGCGATGCCGACCACGGCCGACTGCCGGTACGTCGCGCTGGTGACGATCTGCCGCAGCAGGCGGCGCACGTCCCAGCCGTGGCGCACGAAGTCGACGGCGAGCCAATCGAGCAGCTCGGGATGCGTCGGCAGCTCGCCCTGCGTGCCGAAGTCCGCGGGCGTGCGCACGAGGCCGGCGCCGAACAGCATCTGCCAGAAGCGGTTGACGGCGACGCGCGCGGTCAGCGGATGCGCCGGGTCGACGGCCCAGCGCGCGAGCGCGAGCCGGTCGGCCGCGACGCCGGCCGGCAGCGGCGGGAGCGCAGCGGGCACGCCGGCGGCGACCTGTTCGCGCGGCTGGTCGTAGACGCCGCGATGCAGCACGTGCGTCGGCCGCGGCTGCTTCGCCGTGTCCATCACCATGGCGGCGTACTTCTGCGTGCGCACGGCGAGCCGCTCGCGCGCGTTCTGCAGGTCGACGCGCAGGCGCTCGAACGCCGGCGCGCGACGGGCGACGTACGCGGCGAGCTGCTGGCGTTCGGCGTCGGCGAGCGGGCCATCGTGCTGCACCAGCGCGAGGATCGCCGGCGGCAGGTCGGTGCCGTCGTCGTTGCCGGTGACGGCGAAGAACTCCATGCGCTTGGCGGTCAGCTCGCCATGGCGCCCGAAGTGCAGCTGCGCCGTCAGGTGGCGCACGTCGGGCGGCGCCGGCTCGGCGAACGTCGCAGTGAGGTGCACGGGCCCGTCGGCGGCGAGGTCCGGCATCCAGCCGCTGCGCGCCGGCGTGTCGAGCGCGCCCTCGGGGCGATCGCGGCCGTCGTCGCTCTCCCGCCAACTGCTCGCGGTCACGCGCGCGATCGGCGTCAGCTCATAGAGGTTGACCTGGTCGCTGCGCACCGTGCCGACGCTGACCGACAGGCACGTCAGCGCGAACGTGCGCTTGCCGTCCTTGCCGCCGCCCCAGCCCCAGCCTTCGGCGGGCTTGCTCGGATCGGCGTGCATGACGACGCGCAGGCCGGTGATCGGCGCAGCGGTCGCCGGCAGCTCCATCGCCACGTCGAACGCGAGCGCCGACATCGGCCGGTCCACCAACGCGTACTGCGCGTCGGCGATGCGGAAGCCGCTGCCGGTGTTCGGCGTGCTGATCGTCGTCGGCGTGCAGCGATGCAGCGCGAAGCCGCGACCGCGGGCGGCGAGGCGTTCGCGCTGTCCGGCCACCCACGCGTCGACGACCTCGGCCGAAGGCGCGGCGATCTGCGCCTCCAGCGCCGCGATGCGCGCGCGCAGCGCGTCCTCTTCGCCGGTCGCCAGCGTCGTGCCGACGTCTTGCGTCGGCTGGGCGTTCTGGCCGCCGTCGCCGCCGTGCGCGGGTTCGCTGGTCTGGTTGAAGAACGCGAACAGCCCGTAGTACTCGCGTTGCGAGATCGGGTCGTACTTGTGGTCGTGGCACTGCGCGCAGCCGACCGTCAGGCCGAGCACCGTCTCGCCGAACGTCTTGGTGCGATCGACGCCGTAGGTCACGAGGTTCTCCTCGGCGATCGTGCCGCCCTCGTGCGTGATCATCGCATTGCGCTGGAAGCCGGTCGCCGTGCGCGTGGCGTCGTCGGCGTCGGGCAACAGGTCGCCGGCGAGCTGTTCGACGAGGAAGCGGTCGAACGGCTTGTTGGCGGCGAAGGCGGCGATCACCCAGTCGCGCCACAGCCACATGTGCCGGCCGCCGTCGATCGAGAAGCCGTTGGTGTCGGCGTAGCGCGACGCATCGAGCCACGGCAGCGCGAGGCGCTCGGCGCAGTGCGGGCTCGCCAGCAGGCGATCGACCGCGCGTTCGTAGGCATCGGGCGCGGCGTCGGCGACGAACGCGGCGACCTCGTCGGCGGTCGGCGGCAGGCCAATGAGGTCGAGGCTCAGCCGGCGCAGCAACGTCGCGCGGTCGGCTTCACCGTTCCACGCCAGACCCTGCGCGCGCAGCGGCGCGCGCACGAAGGCGTCGATCGGCGTCGGCGCGTCGGCGGCGGGCAGCGACGGGACCGGCGCTGCGGCCGGCGGCACGAACGCCCAGTGCGCGGCGTAGGGCGCGCCGGCGGCGATCCATTGGCGCAGCCGTTCCTTCTGCTCGGGCGCGAGCGGCTTGTGCGCGTCGGGCGGCGGCATGACCTCGTCCGCGTCGGTCGACGTCACGCGCTGCCACAGCGCGCTCGCGGCCGGATCGCCGGGCACGATCACAGCGCCGCCATCACGCGCCGCCAGCGCGTCCTCGCGGCGGTCGAGGCGCAGGTCGGCCTTGCGCGCGCTCGCGTCGGGGCCGTGGCACGCGTAGCAGTGCGCCGCCAGGATCGGCCGGACGTCGCGCGTGAAGTCGACGGTCCCGGTCTGCGCGGTCGCAGTGGCGGCCGCGGCGAGCGCGACAGGCACGGCGAACCGGCGCCGGGACGAGCGGCGGAGCGAGCGAGGCATCTGCGCACCATAGATGCTCCGGCGGATCGCGCCATGGGGTCGCCGACGGGCAAGGCCGCGTGAAGCGTCGGCGAGGACGCCGCCACGGCTCGCCCGGCGGCGCGCGCGGCGTATGCTGCGAGGCCCGTGTTCGCGATCCTTCCGTCCCTCGGCTGGCAGGAGATGTTCCTGCTCATCGTGATCGGGTTGCTGCTCTACGGCCGCAACCTGCCGCAGGCCGGCCGCACGTTCGGCCGCTTCGCAGCGCAGCTCAAGCGCGGCTTCCAGGACTTCAAGGACCAGATGGACCGCGACGAGACGGTCCGCGAGATGCGCAAGACGCTGGACGAGACCAAGCGCGAGATGGCGCGCGCGGCTGCCGTGCCGCACGCGATCGCCAATCCGGTCGGCGCAGTGCGCGACCTCGCGCACGACGCGTTGACCGCGCCGGCCATCGACACGACCCCCAACGACTCGCCGGTCGACGAAGACATCGCCGACGAACCGCCGCCGCCGCCGCCGGCCGACAAGAACCCGTACGCCGACCGCCGCGAGGACCACGGCGCGCAGCCGTCGTGAGCCGCGCGCAACCGATCGAGTCGCTGCTGTGCGTGGCGACGACGCCCGCAGAGGCGAAGGCCCTGCTGGCGACGCTGATGACGGCAGGGATCCCGGCGCGCACCGACGGCGATGCGCTGGCCGACGAGTACGCCGCCAGCATGCGGCTGATGAACCTGCTGGGCACCAAGGTCTACGTGCCGACGGCGAGCCTGGCGCAGGCGCGCGCGATCGCGCAGCCCGAACCGGTCGACGCCGACGAGCTGACGCGCCTCGCCCTCGCGGCCGAGCGGCCCGAGACGCCGCCCGGGGACGGCGCCGCGGCGATCGGCCTCACGCCGGTGACGGCGCGCAACGGCAGCCGCTGGCTGCTGGCCCTGCTCTACGGCCTGCCGCTGACGGTGGCCGCGATCGCAGCGGCGTTGCGCTGAGCGTTCGCAAGGCCGTCTGGCCATCGCGTCCCTGGCGGTGTCGCCTGACCGTGCGCAAGACTGCGCGGGCACGACGATCCCGTCGGTTCGCTGGCTTGGCGACCCACGCGTCCGACGCGACGCGCGCCGATCACTTCTTCGGCGTGAACGGCGGGCGGAACGGCGTCGCCGGCTTCTTGCGCGCCTCGCTGATCGCGGCGTCGCCAGCGTCGAAGATGCTCATCCAGTCGGCGCCAGCAGCGCCCTTGCCCGCGCCGGCAGCCGGGGCCGCGGCCGCGCGCTTCTTGGCTTCTTCTTCGCGGCGGTGCGAGTCGAGCTCCTGCCACTCCTTGTAGTCCTTGAACAGGTCGCCGAGGACCTTCTTGTTCTCGGAGATCAAGCCGACGTAGGGGAACAGCTCGCAGCCGTTCTCCTTCTGGATGCGCTGCAGCTCGTCGAACGCGATCATCACCGGCATCGCCACGCAGACGATGTCGCCGAAGACGTCGAGCGGCACGAGCGTGTGCTTGAACAGCAGCTCCTTCGGCAGGCGCTTCTTGGCTTCCTCGCCGATGGAGTAGTTGCCCGCCATCAGGAACGGCAGGTTGAAGTGCTCGGTGACGACCTTGGCGAGGTCCCACTCGGTGATGTGGCCGCCAGCGACCAGCGCCGCCACGAACGGCTCGCCGATGCGGTCCTGTGAGTACAGGGCATCGGTGATGACCTCACTGGAGACGGCGCCCCGCTCCGTGAGGATCTCCGCGAGGCGGACCGATGTGATCTTCTCGATGCCCTTCACCTGCGGAGCATCGGCCAGCACGCGGTCCCGGCTTTAGGGACGATTTGCCCATGCCGCCGACGGTTCAGCCGTACTCGGCGAACGTGGCGATGGCGTGGACGAGCAGGACGATCGCCATGCCGGCGACGATGGCGCGATCGACCGCCGCGCCGACGTCGGCGCTCGACCGCTTGGGACCGACGCCAAGGTGCCAACAGGCGACGGCGACCAGGAAGCCGGACAGCGCCGACTTGCCGAGCACGACGGCGGCATCGCGGCCGGTGACCGACGCGAACCACGCGTGCACGAAGCCGCCGGCCGGCGTGCCCGAGGCGGCGGCGGCGGCGACGAGGCCGGCGAACGAGGCCGCGACGCAGGCCGCCAGGGTGACCACGGGCATGCCGATCGCCATGCCCCAGACCAGCGGCGTGAGCAGCAGGTCGGCGGGCCGCGCCCCCATCATCTGCAGCGCCGCGATCTGGTTGGTGCGCTTCATCGCGCCAAGGCGCGCCGCCGCGCCAGCGACGATGCGCGCGGTGAAGAAGAAGCCGGCGAGCAGCGGCACGAGCACGGCGAGCGCGACCTTGCCGGTGCCGGTCAGCAGCGCCGACTCCATGCCGCCGTGCAGCGGGTTGTTCTGCAGCGCGAAGAACGTCGCCAGGCCGCCGAGCACGCCGCCGCCGAGCACGACGAACGGCGCCGGCTCGACGCAGGCGCGCCACGTCGCGCGGGCGGTCTCGCGCAGCTCGCAAGGCGGCAGCCGGCGCAGCGCTTCGAGCAGCGACTCGCCGAACGCAGCCGACTGCAGCAACAGCGTGCGCACGCCGTGCAGCGCCTCCGACGCATCGACGGCGCCGTCTTCGGGCGCGGGCGCGGTGTCGGATGGCGTCGGTTCGTAGTCGGGGCCTTCGAGGCGCAGCGTGCGGCGCGCGCGGTCGAGCACCAGCACGCCGTCGAGCTTGCCGGCGAAGGCCGGCAGGTCGTGGGTGACGATGAGCGTGGTGCGCCGCGCGTCCTGATCGTGCGCGTCGCGCAGCAGCGCGGCGATGGTGCGCGCGCCGGCGGGATCGAGGCCGGCGGTCGGTTCGTCGCACAACAACAAGCGCGGCGACGACGCCAGCGCGCGCGCGACGGCGAGCCGCTTGCGCATGCCGCCGGACAGGCGAGCGGTCTCGTCCGGCGCTTGCTCGAGGCCGACCTGCGCCAACAAGCCGGCGGCGAGCAACGGCGAGCGATCGGCCTGCCGCAGCGCCAGTTCGACGTTGGCGCGCGGCGAGCGTTCGTCGAGCAGGCCTTCGTCCTGCAGGATCGCGGCGACGTCGCCGCGCAGCGAAGCGGGGAAGCCGCCGGCGAACGAGCGGCCGAGCACGACGAGTTCGCCATCGACGCGGGGCGCTGGTTCGCGCGGTTCGACGAGCCCGGCGAGCAGGCGCAGCACCGACGACTTGCCGCCGCCCGACGCGCCGACGAAGGCGTAGAAGCCGTGCGTCGGCAGCGCGAGATCGATGCCGTGCAGCAGCGTCTCCTCGCGGCCGGCGCGCCGGTGCGCGAGGCCGAAGCCGGCGAAGGTGATCGCCGCGTCGGTCACAGGCCTTGCGGCCGCAGTTCGGCCGGGACGCGATGCAGCCAGACGACGCTGGCGAGCGACGCCGCGCCATCGCCGACGGCGGTGCGGTCGTCGGCGACGACGACGCCGCGCGCCTTGCCATCGCCGACGAACACGCCGCCGAGCGCTTCGGGTTGCGCCGTCGTGCTGCCGAGGGAGATCGGGGCGAGCGGCGCGCCGTCCGGACCGACGAGACGCACGACACCTGGCGCCTGGGGCGCGACGAGATCGACCGCAAACGCGAGTCGGTCCGCCGCGGTGCCGACGAGATCCGGCGGCGCGCCGTCGAGCACCAGCGCGGCGAGGTCGCTGTCGTCGGCGTCGACCCAGACGCGGCCGGCGCGCAGCACGCCGCCGCCGGGCAGCACGACCTTGATCTGCTCGTCGGCGATCTCGGGCGCGCCGTAGCCGTCCGACTCGGTGTAGCCGGCGTCGACGAGGCTGCGCGCGGTGATGACGACGGCGCGGCCGCTGCGGTCGACGTAGAGCAGGCCGTTGCCCGCGCGCTGGATGTCGTCGTCGGGAGTGAACGTGTCGCGCTCGGTGGCGGCGTAGACGACGCGCACGACGACGATGCCGTCCGCGGCGGCGGCAGCGTTCGCTGCATTCGGCGCGCGCTTCACCGCGCTGGCGGGCACCGGCGCGAGTTCGATGTCGGGCCGGCTGGCGGCGGCGGCGGCGCGATGGCCGTCGGGCACGAGCACGCCAGCGCCCGGCTCGGCGTGGTAGCCGACGAACGGCGACAGCAGCGAGGCAGCGTCCTGCACGGTGAAGCCCGACAGCAACGCGCCGCTCAGCTGCGGCCGAGCGATCCAGAACACCGCCTTGTCGGTGACGGTGGCGCGGTGCTCGCGCGCGATGCGCAGCCCGACCTCGACGTGGCTGCCGTCGGCGGCGAGCGCCACGCTGCGCACGTCGCCGGTCGCGACGCCGCGGTGCACGACCGCCGAACCCGCGCGCAGGCCGTGGTTCTCCGGCACCAGCAAGGTCATCAGCAGGTCGCCGTGGCGCACCGGCTCGAGGCTCTCCGCCTCGGCGTCGGCGGGCGGCCGTTCGCGCCCGCTGATCAGGCTGCCCGGCGGCAGCGGCGTGCCGCGCGGGCTCGGCGTGGCGAACGCGACGTAGGCGTCGCGCACCAGCGTGTCGAGGCCGGACAAGCCGTCGGCGAGGCCGCCAAAGCGCGGCGTGACGATCCAGAAGGCGCTGCCGACGCAGGCGTGCGCGGCGGCGGACGGGTCGAGCAGGACCTGCACGACGGCCTTGTCGCCGTCGGGCGAGAGCGCGACCGCGCGCACGGCGCCGACGTCGACGCCGCGATGGCGCACGACGGCGCCGGGGCGAAGGCCGCGGGCTTCGCGGAACTCGACCTGCAGTGGCACGCCGGGCCGTTCGTCGAGGTTGCGCAGCGCGCGCTGCAGCCACAGGCCGCCGAGCACGGCGGCGAGCAGCGTCAACAGACCGAGCAGGTAGCGGAGGCGGTGCATCGTGCGGTCGTCCTCGTGGTCGTCCCTGCGGGCGAGGACGGCCAGGATTCGCGGAACGA
>JBEITC010000503.1:0-2821 GCA_040375075.1 Planctomycetota bacterium
CCGCCGCCGACGCCGCGCCCGCGGACCCGAAGGCGGCGCTCGCCGCGAGCCGTTGGCTGTTCGTCGCCGCCGATTGGCGCATGCAGCGGGGCACCTGCGAGTGGCTGCGCGCGCATCCGGCCGCCGCGCGCGCCGACGTGCTCGCCGCCGACGAGCGCGTGCCCGAGCCCGTGCGCAAGGAGGTCGCGTCCCTGTGCACGCGCGGCCTCGAGTTCGCCGACCGCGCCGCGGCCAGGCTGCCCGACGACGTGGACGCGCGGCTGCACCAGGCGCTGCACACGTCGCTGCTGGCGTGGTCGCAAGGCGTGGCGAAGGCGCTCGTCGCCGGCTACGGCCGCAGGATCGGCAACGCGGTCGACGCCGCCATCGCGCTCGATCCGGAGTTCGATGGCGCGGCGCCGCTGCGTCTCGCCGGCCGCTTCCGCAGCCAGGCGCCGTGGCCGTACGGCGACAAGCCGGCGGCGGAGCGCGCGCTGCAACGCGCCGTGCAGGTCCGGTCGAACCTCGTCAACCGCCTGTTCTACGGCGACGCGCTGGCCGCCTCGCAGCGCTTCGCCGAGGCCGAGGTGGAATGGCGCGCCGCGGTCGACGCGAAGTCCGACGCGGCGACGCAGTGGACCGGCGAGTTCCTGCGCGAACAGGCCCGTCGCCGGCTCGTCGCGCCGGAGTGACCGCGCCCGGGCGCAGGCGCGCGTCCGCAGCGTCCCGCAAGGCGTCGCGGATCGCGCGCGGCGCGGCATGCCAGCGACCGCCGTGCGCAGGCGAAGGGCCCGCTCCGGCGGCGCGTCGTCGGCTCAGCCCGCGTGCGCCGACAGCGTGAGCCGCAGCGTCGCGCGCGCGCCCGGCGCCAGCGTCCGCGCCGCCTGCTTCACGTTCGCGGTCTCGACGCAGCAGAAACGCTGCCAGTCGTCGGGACCGAGCCCCGAGAGGGTCGCCGCCTTGGCCGGCCACGGCGACCAGACGATCGCGGAGCGCGCCGCGGGCGCGTCGAGCGTGACCACGCGCGAGAGGGCCGGCGCGCGCAGTTCGACGCGCGCGGGCGCGCCCTGGTAGACGCGGTCGGTCTCGGCGCGAAAACGCACCGGCGCACGCAGGTCGGCGTGCGGGTCCGGCGCCTTCGCGTGTTCGACGCATGCCGCGCCTTCGAGCCCGTGCACCGACGCGGTGGCGACGTCGCCGAGCGCGAAGTACGTGTGCAGCGCCTCCTCGTAGGCGAACGGGGCGTCGCCGCGATTGACGACGGTCAGCGCGAGATGGAGGCGATCGTCGAGCGCTACGTCGAATGCGAGCGTGAAGCGATGCGGCCACAGCGTCCGCGTCGCCGCGTCGTCCTGGGCGACGAAGCGGGCGCGCGCGCCCGGGCCGAGCGCTGCGAGCCGCCAGTCGAGCGTGCGCGCGAAGCCGTGCTGCGGCTTCGTCGGATCGTCCGGATGCGCGCCGAACCACGGGAACACGATCGGCACGCCGCCGCGGACCGCCTTGCCGGGCGCGTACGACTCGGCGCTGCCGGTCCACAGGACGTCGCCGACGGCGCTGCGCCACGACAGGACCTGCGCGCCGAGTTGCGCGATCCGCGCGTCGCCGCCGGCGGCGGTCAGGCGCACGGCCGGCCGGCCGCCTGGATCGGTGGTCACGGCCGCGGCGCCGGTTGCTTCGACCGCATCGGCCAGCGGCTCGGGCGCCGTGGCGCAGGCGCGGCAGAGGCACGCGCGTCCCTGGTCAGCCGGCGGGATCGCGGCGAGCGTCGCCGGCGCGATGCGCACAGCGCCGCACCAGCAGTCCTCGCAACGGGTGGCGCCGGCGGCGATGGCGCAGGCGTTGGGCTGGCCGCAGAGAGGACAGCGGGCGGGGTCGACGTCGGCCACGCGCGCAGCGTAGGCGCCGCGCCGCGGTCCGTCAGCCCTTCATCTGCTTGAGCTTGGCGATCGCGCCGAGCACGTTCTTGCCGCCGGTGCTGCGCGTGCCGGTCTGGTAGCCGCCGCCGCCGTCGGCGCTCGGGGCCGCGGCCTCGGTGGGGGCAGGCGTCGCGAGGTTCGTCGTAGCCGTCGTCGTCGTCGCGTTGCTCGGCTCCGACGGTGTGGCGGTCGGCGTCGGCGCGGCCATCGTCGGCGCCGCGCGCTGACCGCCCTTGACCGCGGCGCCGATCTGCGCGACCTGCGTCGCGACACCGGCCATCTCGCGTTGGATCTCGCGCACGACGGCTTCCAGCCCGCCGAGGTTGCCGTCGCGCAGGCGCGCGAGGCCCGTCTGCAGATCGTTCGCCGCGCGTTCGACGCGCGCCGACAGGTCGTCGCCGAGCTGCTGCACCTGCTCGCCGCGCTGCAGCGCCGCGAGCGCCGCGTTGGTCTTGTCGGTCGCCTCTTCGAGCCGGAACAGCGACTTGCGCGCTTCGCCGTCGTCGAGACGTTGTGCGACCGCGGCGACGCCGACCTCGAGGCGCGCGAGCGCCTGCGCCAGCGGCTCCAGGTTCGGCGGGGCGACGCGGCTGACGAGCGCGCCGAGGCGGTGGTCGAGTTGCTGAACGACGCCCGCGAGCTCGGTGGTCTGCCCCGAGATCTCCATCAGCGGCGTGCCGTACATCTTCACGGCCTTGGTCAGGTTGGCGATCTTCTCGTCCTGGCGCTGCATCATGAGCAGGGCCTGGCCGAACTCGCCGAGCGTCTCGTCCGCGTTGCGCGTCGCGGCCAGCGCCTCGAGGTGCGCCTGCGTCGTCGCGGCGTCGGCGCGGCGGTCGGCGTCGAGCGCCGCCAGTCGGTCCTGCAGGCGCGCCGTCTGCCGCTGCACCGCCGCCGTGCCGGCGAAGGCCGCGGCGCACGCGACC
>JBEITC010000650.1:0-1696 GCA_040375075.1 Planctomycetota bacterium
TCGCCGATGACACCGGGGCATGCGCATCCCCCCGATCGTGCCCGTGCTGTTCCTCGCTGCCATCGCACCCTGCCAGCAGGGCGGCAGCCCCTCGACGAACCAGCCGTCGGCGAACGCGCCGGTCGTGAAGCCAGCGCCGGCGGCGACGCCGCGGCAGGCCGCGCCGGTGGTGCAGTTCGATCCGAGCTCCGGCTGGCCGATCGGCGCCGACGACGCGCCGGTGCCCGCGGCGCCACGGGGCGAGACGGCGCCGCGCAAGGACAAGGCGGCGACCGCGACGCGCCTGGACGCGCCGGCCGAAGTCGCGCCCGCGCCGAAGGCGGAGGCGCCGAACCTCGCGAGCGGCACGCAGCTCGGCTCGCCGCTGCTCGACGTCTTCCAGGCGACCGGCGCGCCGGGCGAGTGGAAGAAGCTCGGCGGCGTCGTCGCGCACTGGCGCGTCGTCGTGCACGGGCCCAACGGCGAGGAGATCGGCGCGCGCGAGGTCGTGCACACCGCCGACGTCGTCCACCCCGATCGTGATCGCCTCGACCACGCCGACGGCCGCGTGCACGGCCGCTTCGGCGGTCAGGTGTTCGCCGAGCGCAACGGCATGCCGATGCCGGCGTCGACCGAGCCGGCGGCGCTCGAGCTGGCGCTGTTCGGCGCGCAGTTGCGGATGCCGTGGCTGTTCGGCGACGCCAACGCGTACGCCGTGGTCGGCAAGACGATCGAAGAGCGCAACGGCGAGCGTCTGCGCAAGGTCACCGTCGAGCGGCGCCCGCCCGCGCACCTCGACACCATGGGCCCGCAAGCGGCGCCCAAGCCGGTCGATCGCTACGAGCTCGTCTACGACCCCGCCAGCGGCGTCGTGCGCGAACTCGTCCACCGGCTCGCCGAGACGCAGCAGACGCGCCGCGTGCTGCTCGAGGACTGGCGCGAGTTCGACGGCGTCCGCCTGCCGTGCCGCCGCGTGTACGTCGACGAGGCCCTGCGGCCGACGACGGTGATCGAGCTGACCAAGATCGAGCGCCGCCGCGTCAACGACCGCGACTTCCGCCAGCCGTGATCGCCTAGAACGGCGCGCCGGCGAGGAGCCACAGCCGCAGCGTCTGCAGTTCGGCTGCGGTCGGTTGCGGCTCGTCGTTCGGCGGCATGTGGTCGTCGTCGGCGAGCGGCAGCAGGCAGCGCGTCAGCAGCAGGCTCGCGTCGGGCTTGCGGGCGATGAACGCCGGGCCGGTCTCGCCGCCCGCGCGCAGGCCGTCGGCGGTGGTCAGCACGAGCCCGCCCTTGGCCTTGTCGGGGCGATGGCACTTGGCGCAGGTGCGCTCGAGGATCGGCGCCACGAGGGCGGTGTATGGCGAATCGGGCGTTGCCGAGGGCAGCGGCTCGGCCGCGGCCGGCTTCGGCTGCAGCGGCGCCAGCAGGAAGTCGCTGCCGTGCACCATCGAGCCGCCGGTATGGCCGGCGACCGTCATGGCGGCGAGCGCCAGCGCCAGCACGACGCGCAGCGGCCCGCGGCTCGGCTTCCAGGCGGCGAGCGCGGCCAGCAGCATCAGCGCCGCCTGCGCGAAGGCGGCGAACTTGTGCGTCTCGATCGTCCAACCGCTGCCGCGCTCGCCGGCGAGCACGAGGCCCGAGCCGACCGACAGCAGCGCCGTGAGCGCCCCGAGCGCGCAGAGCGCCCGCACGGCGCCGCGCGGCGGCTCGCGGCGCA
>JBEITC010000376.1:0-4143 GCA_040375075.1 Planctomycetota bacterium
CGCGCCATCGAGCGGCGGCAGGTCGAAGACGTCGTCGACGCCCGGCTGCACGGCCTTGCCGCCTTCGCTGCGCAGCGGCGCCAGCGTCTCGCCGTTGGGCAGCGGCCGCACCTGCAGCGGGATCGGCTTGGTCGCCGTCTGCACGAACGCCTCGACGCCGGGCGTGGTGTCGAAGTAGTTCCACGCGAGCGGCGGCACCGCCTGCACGTTCGTCGACAGCGGCGCGAGGTCGTACGTCACGACGACCTTCTCGGCGTCGCGGCGCGCCTCGGCCTGGCCGAGCTTGTGGAAGCCGTCGAGCGCGTCGAGCGGCGGCACGCGCAGGAACTCGAGGTTGCCCTGGCCGCGCACGGTCAGCGTCAGCTTGACCGAGTCGCCGACCTGCACGCTGTCGCGGTCGATCGCGGCTTCGACCGCAAAGCGCCCCACCGCGCCGTAGAACGGCGTCGGCCTGCCCTGCTCGGGGATCGGCAGCACCTCGATCTCCACCGGCTTGCCATAGGCGTAGTACTGCTCGGTCTGGCCGCCGCTCTGCAGGCCGAAGAGGTCGCGGCGGCCTTCGCGCCGCACGACATGGAAGCGCAGCGTCGGCGCGGCCAACTGCAGCTTGCCGACGCGCGTCGGCAGGTACGCGCGTTCGGCGGCGAAGCGCAGCCAGCGGCTGCCGCCGCGCTCGGAGTCGGGCTCGAACGCGACCGGCGCCAGCTGGTTGCCGCCGCGCACGACCAGCGCCGTGTTGCCCGTCGGCGGAGGCACGGCGATCGCCTCGCCGCCGGGAAACTCGTCGAGCCAGCCGGCCTGCAGTTCGACGTCGTAGTAGCCCTGGCCGTTGTTGGCGCGGCCCTGCACGAGCCGCAGCCCCTGCTGCACGCCGAACGCGAGGCGCACGCGGATCGGCTCGTGCACGTACACGCGCACCGGCTCGACCTGCACGTCGACCCAGCCGAGTTCCTCGCCGCGCAGGTCCTTGCGCACCTCGAGCCGCAGCTCGCGCGTGCGCTGCTCCTGCGTGCCGGTCCACACCGGGAACGACGGCACCGTGAACACGCCTTCGCGCTGCGGCCGCAGCTCCAACTGCCAACTCACCGTCTCGCGGCGCAGCATCGACTGGCCGTCCCACCGCTGCTCGGTCTGGCGCGACGGGCCGAAGGCCTGGATCGCGAGGCCGTCGACCTGCGGCAGCGCGAACTCGCGCGGCGAGCCCTTGGGGTCGACGATGCGGATCTCGACGCGCGCGCCGTCGCCAAGTCGCACCGTCGCCGGGTCGGGCCCGACGACGACGAGCTTCTCCTGCGCCATCGCGCCGGCCAGCGCGACGACGGCGGCTAACGCGGCCGCGACGAATCGGACGGCGCTCACCAGTCGCGCTCCACCGGCCGGCGGCCGGACTTGCTGCGCGCGCGGATCGCGCGCTGCTTGTCGTCGAGATCGCGCAGTTGCTCGAGCAACCGCTGCGCCTGCTCGGGCGTGAGCTCACGGCCTTCCGCTGCCTCGCCCGGCGCGTCCTGCCGCGGCGTGCCCGGCTTCGGCTCGGGCGGCGGCTGCTCGCCGGGCTTCGGTTCCGGTTGCGCTTCGCCCTGCTTGCCGTCCTGCGGCTTCGACTCGCCTTGCTGCGGCTTGGGCTCGGGCGGTTCCTTGCCGTCGCCCTGCTGCGGCTGCGGCTTCTCTTCGCCTTCGCCCGGTTGCTGCTGCGGCGGCTGCTCACCGGGCTTCTGCTCGCCGGGCTTCTGCTCGTCCGGCTTCGGCGGCTGCTCGCCCTGCTTGCCGTCCTGCTTGTCGTCGGACTTCGGCTCGTCCTTCGGTTTCTCCTGGTCGCCGGGCTTCTGTTCGTCGGGCTTCGGCTGCTGCTCGCGCTGCTTCTTGAGCTCCTCGATGCGGCGCTCGAGGTCGGCGATGGTCCGCAGGCTGCGCTCGAGGTTGCGCTGCAGTTCGGGCAGTGGCTCGGCCTGCGCGCCGCGGACGAAGTGGTCGCGCGCGGCCTCGGCCTTCTGCTTGGCCTGCTCGAGCAGCGACAGCGGATCGGCCGGTGGCTCGCCCCCAGCAGCCGGCGGCTGGCCTGGGCCAGCGGCTTCGGCCTGGGCTTGCAGCGCCTTGGCCTCGTCGTGTCGCACGGCGCCGAGCAGGCCGGCGTGCAGGCCCGGACGCGCGGCGCGATCGAGCGCCATGTACTTCTCGGCCGCGGTCTCGGCGGCGGCGAGTTCGCCGGCGCGCCAACTGGCGAGCGCGAGGTTCCACTGCAGCTCGGCGGAGTCGCCGTCCGCGGCGATGGCCGCGCGGAACGCCGCGGCGGCCTCGACGAAGCGGCCTTCGCGGTAGAGCTGCAGCCCGCGCTCCCGCTCGCCGCCCGGGACGAGCGCGAGCAACGTCGCCAGCACGATCGACTTCATCGGCATCGGCCTCCGGCCATCGCGATCTCCCACAGTAGCAGGACGAGCAGCGGCAAGAGCGCCCACTGGTAGCGGGTGCGCTTGCCGGTCTCCTCGCCGGCGTCGTAGGCGCGCTTCTGCATCGGCTGCAGGCGGCCCTGGTGCAGCTGGTTGAGCGGCAGCGCCATCGCCTCGGCGCGCAGGAACTCGCCGCCCGTCGCGGCGGCCAGCTCGCGCAGGCTGTCGGGGTCCATCTTCGAGACCACCTCGGCGCCGGCCTTGTCCTTGAGGAAGCCCTCGCTGCCGCCGTCGGCGACGGTGATCTTGCTGCCGAGCGCGCTGCCGTAACCGACCGCGTGCACGACGAGCCCCTTGTCCTTCAGCTCGGCCGCAGCCTGGCGGCCGGCGCCGGCGAGATCCTCACC
The DNA here is from genome assembly GCA_040375075.1 of Planctomycetota bacterium. Lineage (GTDB taxonomy): Bacteria > Planctomycetota > UBA1135 > UBA1135 > UBA2386 > UBA2386. Next base: position 2,792 of record JBEITC010000376.1, read on the forward strand.
GTCGGTGAGCAGCACGACGACGGTGGTGCGCGCGTTCTGCAGATCGGCGAGCTCGAGCGCCTTGCGCAGCGCCGCCGCGAGGTCGGTGCCGCCGGTCTTCACCGCGTCGGTGTCGACCTCGTCGAGCAGCGCGCGGAAGCTGTCCATGTCGTGCGTGAGCGGCGTCCAGATGCGCGCGGCGCCGGCGAACACGACGAGGCCGGCGCGGTCGCCGCCCTGCAGCTCCGGCAGCACGGCGCGCACGTCCTGCCGCGCCCGCTGCAGCCGGTCGGGCTGCATGTCGCGCGCCAGCATCGAGCGCGACGCGTCGAGGCAGAAGATCAGGTCGAGGCCGCGGCGCTCGACCTGCACCGGCTCGTCGCCCCAGCGCGGATCCATCCACGCAACGAGCGCCAGTCCGAGCAGCGCGGACGTGCGCAGCGCGCGCCACAGCGGCGCCGCCACCTTGGTCGTCGGCGCAGCGCCGTAGCGGGCCGCCGCCGCGCGCGTGCGGTCGAACAGCGCCCACAGCGCCGCGGCGACGACGGGCAACGCCAGCAGCAGCGGCCACAGCTCGGGGCGCGACCAGGCGAAGTCGTTCACGGCGCCCTCCGCAGCAGCAGCACGTCGACCAGCAGCGCCAGCAGCAGCGTGGCGAGCCCGCACGCGAGCGGCCACTCGAAGCGATCGACGGTGCGGTAGCGCGGGTCGGCGAGCTCGACCTTCTCGAGCTCGTCGATCTGCGCGTAGACCCCGGCGAGGTCGTCGTCGCTGCGCGGCTGGAAGAAACGGCCGCCGGTGGTCTCGGCGATCTGGCGCAGCTCGCGGAAGTCGAGCGGCTGGAAGCCGAACGGCGTCGGCGTGCCGTTGCCGAGGCCGATGGTGTGCACGCGCAGGCCGGCGTCCTTCGCCAGCTTGGCCGCCGCCGCCGGCGCGATGTCCTGCACGGTGTTCTCGCCGTCGGTCAGCAGCACGACGACCCTGGACTTGGCATCGCTCTTCTGCAGCACCTGCACGGTCTTGGCGACGGCGGTGCCGATGGCGGTGCCGTCGAGCTCGCTGCCCTCGGGCACGGTGTCGATCACGCCGAGGAACGCGTCCAGCGCCTTCTCGTCGAGCGTCAGCGGGCAGCGCAGCTCGCCGTAGCGCGCGAACGCCACGGCGCCGACGCGGTCGTGCGTGCGCGCGGCGGCGAACTCGCGGGCGCGGGCGCGCGCGGCGTCCATGCGGCGCGTCTTCTGCCCCTCGTCCATGTCGGGGATGTTCATCGACGAGCTGGTGTCGATCGCCAGCACGATGTCGATGCCTTGCTCCTGCAGCGGCAGCACGTCGCGCTCGACCGGCCGCGCCAGCGCCACGGCGAGGCAGCAGGC
>JBEITC010000206.1:0-6853 GCA_040375075.1 Planctomycetota bacterium
AGCGCTGCGCCGGCCCCGCGCCGCCGGTCGCGCGGGTGCGCGCGCTGCCGCGGGTCCGGGCTGGATGCGCGGCGCCGCAAGCGCGGGCGGGCGTCGTCCCGGCCCGAAGTACCATTGGCCAGCCGGCAGCAAACGTCGCTTACCTGCCGTCCGACTCGTCTCGCCCATGAAGTCCCAACTCGCTCTCGTCGTGCTCGGCTGCGCCGGGCTTCTCACCGCCCAGCAGGGCAGCATCGTGATTCCGCCGGAGTACGCCGCGTCCGAGGCGCCGGGCAGCACCGGCTTCGGCTGGGGCCAGGGCACGGCGCAGCGCCGCGTGCAGTGGATCTACGACGCGTCGTACTTCACCAGCAACGGCGTCGACCACCCGATCCGGATCACCCGCCTGCGCTGGCGCGCCAACGGCGCGAGCGTCGTGGCCAACGGCCTCTACAGCGCCGGCACGGTGCAACTCGCCAGCGCGACGGTCGACTGCCTGACGCCGTCGACGACGTTCGCCAGCAATCTCGGCCCGGACCTCGCGACGGTGTACGCCGGACCGGTCACGATCGCGGCCGGCCAGGGGCTGACGCCGAACAACTACTACGTCGACCTCACGCTGCAGACGCCGTTCTTCTACGACCCGACGCTCGGCGCGGATCTCGTCACCGACATCACGGTGCCCGCCAGCGCGCTGACCGGTTCGACGGCGATCCATGACGCGGCGTTCAACAGCAGCGCGACGCCGCCGCTCAACATCCTCGGTGGCCGCGTGCAAGCGGCGACCGCGACGGCGACGACCGGCACGACGCTCAGCGGCGGCCTCGTCGTGCTCGAGTTCGGCTTCGACTACCCGGCCGGCGTCGCCAACGGCCAGAAGTTCGGCCGTGGCTGCAACGACCAGACGATGACCTGGTACGAGCAGTTCACCAACGGCGCCTTCGACCTGAGCAACAGCTCCGTCCGCATGACGTACGCCGGCAACGCGTACGTCGTCGGCGCTGGCACGGGCGCGTGGGTCGCTCCGGTCGCGACGCCGCTCACGCTCGCCAACGACGGCATCTCGGCGGCGCAGGCGCTGCCGTTCTCGTTCCCGTACTTCGGCGGCACGGCCAGCGCGCTGCAGGTCTGCGCCAACGGCTACATCCTCGTGCAGCCAACGACGGCGACCACCGGCCAGGCCAACGCCGTGCTCGGCTCGCTGTTGAACGGCCCGGCCCGCTTCGCCCCGGCATGGTCGGATTGGAACCCGACGGCCGGCGGTTCGATCCACGTCGACGTCGCGGCCAACAACCAGTCGGTGATCGTCACCTGGAACAGCGTGCCCGAGAACGGCCAGGGCACCGCCAACACCTTCCAATGCGAGATCGACGCCTTCGGCAACGTCGAATACCGCTACCAGACGGTGAGCAACGTCGCCAAGCCGTTGCTCGTCGGCTGGACGCAGGGCGCGCCGGCGCGCGATCCCGGCAACCGCGACCTGACCACGGCGCTGCCGTTCGTCGCGCAGGCCGACAGCCTGCCGCTGGCGCTCGCCGTCACCGGTCGCCCGCGCACCGGCGCCAGCTGCACGCTGACCAGCAGCAACCACGTCGGCGCCGGCAACCCGCCGACGCTCGGCGCGACGATGCTCAGCCTGACCGGCTACGCGCCGGGCATCCCGCTCGACCTGCTCGGCATGCCGGGCTGCTTCCAGCACGCCGGCCTCGACTACGTGGAGGCGTACCTCGTCGCGCAGCCGACGGCGGCGATCCAGTTCGCCGTGCCGGCGCAGCCGGCGCTGGCGGGGCTGCACGTGTACTCGCAGGCGTTCTCGTTCGCGGCGACGGCCAATCCGTTCGGCGTGATCCTGTCGAACGGCGTGGATCTGCTCATCGACGCGCTCTGAGCGGGCGCATCGTCGGAGCATGCGCACGGCGCGCGGCGGGATCAGCCCGGCGCGCGCCGTGTGCGTTGACAGGCGAGGTGTCGGGACGTTTCGTGCCCGCCATGTCCCTCACCGCAGTCTTCGATGGAGTCGGCGCCGCCGTCGCGGCCGACGTCAACAACGCCAAGGCGACGTTCCAGGTCAGCCAGCAGCTCGCTGGCGTGACCGAGGTGCACGGCACGACCGGCACCGGCCACCGCATCGTCGTCGACGAGCCGCAGTCACTCGGCGGCGGCAACGCCGGCGCCACGCCGCTCGAACTCGCGCTCGCCGCGCTCGGCTCGTGCCAGCTGATCACCTACCGCTTCTGGGCGGCCAAGCTCGGCGTGCGCTTCGACACCCTGTCGGTCGAGGTGGAAGGCGACCTCGACGTGCGCGGCTTCTTCGGCATCGATCCCAAGGTGCGCCCGGGCTTCGGCGCGCTGCGCGTCAAGCTGCGCATCCAGGGGCCCGAGTCGCCGGCGCGGTATGAAGAACTGCGGCGCGTCGTCGATGCGCACTGTCCGGTGTTCGACCTGTGCAGCAACGCGGCGCCGGTGAAGGTGGAGATGCGGGTGGGGTGAGGGGCGGGGCTCAGTCGGCGTAGCGATGCGGCACGTGTCGCTGCCGTGTCATCCACGCCGCGATGACACCCGCGCGGCGCCGAACGGCTCTGTCATCGCGCTAGCAGTCGGGGCATGAACCCGCCGCTGTCGGTCCTCACCGTCTACGACCCAAGCCAAGCCGCAGCGTTTCGCCGCGCCAAGCGCCGGCGCTGGCCGCGCGAACTCGGCGGCTTCGTCGCCTACGCGACGCAGGTCGGTCGCGGCGATTCCTGGCTGTTCACGCTGCGCGCCGATGCGGCGGGCCGGCGGTGGGCGCTGACGACCGAGCGCGGCGGCCGGCGCGTCGTCGCCGTCGTGGAGGCGGCGCGTTCGACGTGCGCCGAGGAGGTCGCGGCGGAGGCGTTGGCGGCGATGCAGGCGGCTGGGGGACCGGCGGCCGCGCGGGTCCTCGAGCGGGGATGCCTCGACGTGGCGAACTGGCAGGTCTTCCGCGCGGCGATCGCGCGACGGACGCAGGGCGAGGCAGAGGCGACCGAGCCGGTGAGGGTGGATGCGCCTGTCGAGGCGGATGCGCCGGTTGCGCCGCGCGCGCTCGCGGCGGTGCCGAAGTCGGGGCTGCCGGCGGATGCCATCGAGTTCTGCCAAGGGCATGGCAGTCACTTCGACATGGAGATCGTCACGCGACTCTTCCTGCATCGCGTCGCCGGCGTAGACGCGTTGTGGGGCGAGGTCCGCGAAAGCATGTATGGGCAGGTGACCACCGAGACGAAGCCGTACGGCGAACTGCCCAGCGTCGGCGACCTCGCGGAAGGCGCTCGTCGATTGGTCGACGCGGCCATGGACGCGAACGCCCTGACGGGCTTCGGCGACGTGGAGAGCTGCGTGCCGTGGTTCGACTGCGCGTACGTCGGGGCCGCGAGGCAGCGCGCTCAAGCTGAGCGCGAGCGCCTGCGCGCGATCGCCGCGGCGGACTGCGACTATCCGATCCTGCACGCGGCGCGCGAGCTCGGGCTGGGCCCCGAGCCGAGCGGCACGAGCCCGGGGTCATGGCAGGCGGGCTGCCCGGGGACGCAGCACTACCTGATGATCCAGGCCCACAACGGCGAGTTCGGGTGTGGGTACTGCCGGTGGCGGGGCGGGGTGAACGAACTGCGGAAGTTCGTGGCGTCGCGGCGGAAGAGGTGAGGGCGCGACGGGGGGAACTGGAGCGGGCGGCGGGGATCGAACCCGCGACATTCAGCTTGGGAAGCTGACGTTCTACCGCTGAACTACGCCCGCGGCCGAGCGGCCGAGCGTACCTGCGCGCGCGCGGCGATCAAGGCGAGCGCAGGCCATCGAGCCGCTGCCGAACAGCGTCGCAACGACGCCGCGGCTCATGGATTCACGAAGTGGTCGCTGCCATTCGTGAACGTGATGGCCTGGGTCGCGATGTCGAGCGCCACGCCTTGGTAGGCGATGAAGAAGCCGACCAGCGCTGGCGTCGTGGGGATGGTGAAGGCGACGCCGTCTTCGCCCGTGAGGCCGAGCAGGCCCGATGCGAAGGTCGTCGCATTGGCGAGGCGCAGCGCGCCGGCGAAGCCGGGCAGCGGGACGTCCACCGGCAGGTAGCCGGTGCCGGCAGCCATGATGTACAGGTTGCCCGGCGTGCCCTGGAACGTGACCGTCACGCTGCCGCCGAGGTTGTACTGGTTGCCCGACGCGCCGGGATTGCCGCGATGGCGGATGGTCGGCGCGCCGTTCCATTCGAGTTGGTAGGCGATCGAGTTGGCGTACTGCGTGCCGAACGCGTTGGTCGACGCGCCAGAGCCTGGCCCGCCGAACGCGTAGACCATCGGCGGCCGGTCGGTGCGCGGCGGCGACGAGCTGGTCGACATGGTGGCGAACGGGAAGCCCGCTGCGCCCGGCTGCACGACCTTGACGATCTCGATCAGCAGCGAACTCGTGCCGTCGTAGGGAAACGGCGCAGGAAACGGGATGCGCGTCCAGCCGCCGGTGTAGGCGACCTGGGTGTTGGTCGCGAGCATCGCCGGCCACGGCACGATCGAGTGGTTGGCGTTGAACGCGAGGTTGAGCCCGGTCGCCGTCGTGGGGCTGACGAGCACCTGCAAGGTGGCGTAGTCGATGGTGACCGCGGACTGCGCGTGCACGTAGATCGCGCTGAGGATCGACGGCACGGGCGGCAGTTCGCGCGCCGGCACGAGGATCATCGTGCGCGCTTCGGCGAGGGCGCCGTTGCTGATGACGCCAAGCGGCGCGAGGTTGCCGTTGTTGTTCTGCAGGGTGTCCTGCGGATGCGCGGTGACCGCGGCCGACTGGGCGGCGAGCGGCACGGCGATGGCGAGGGCGGCGGCGAAGGCGACGTGGCGGCGCATGGCTGCGCACAGGCTAACGCATTCCGGCAGCGCGGCGGCGGCGATGCGCCATGCCGCACGCGCGTCGCGTCCGGCCCCGCGCCATCGTGCCGTCGCGCTCAGTGGCGCGCCGGCGCGCGGCGGCCCCAGGCCTCGCGATGGGCGAGCAGCCACTGCGCCCGCTGCTTCGCCGTGTCCATCTCGCCGCAGAGGTCGTCGGCGTCGAAGTCGAGCAGCACGCCGGCGTCTTCCATCGTCTCCAGCTGCTCGGTGACGACGTTGGCGAGCACGAGGTGGCGGCGTTCGTCGCGCAGGTTCTGCTGCAGCAGCCGCAACTCGCTCGCCGTGCGCGGCACCATGTCCGCCATCGCCGTGACGTCCAGCACGACGACGTGCACGCTGCGCGGCAACTGCGACGACCAGGTGCTGACGTCGGGCAGGTGGAACTGCTTGCAGCCCTTCGGCGGCTCGGCGTGGAAGAGCGCGACTTCGTCGCCGAGCCCGCTCGGCTCCGCCCGCAGCGTCACGGTGGCGACCGGCGTGAGCGCGGCGGTGACGACGACGGCGACCAGCGCCGCGCACGCCGGCGCCATCGCCCACTCGGCCCACCACGCGAACGCGAGCGTCGCCAGCGCCGCGCCTGCGGCGAACGCCAGCGGGATCGTCGCCAGCAGCACCGTGCGCCACTTGGCCTGGCGCGCGCGCACCGGGTCCATGCGGCGGCCGAGCCCGAGCCAACCGAACGAGAGGCGCGCGAGGTCGAGGCCGAGGTCGGTGACGACGCCGGTGACGTGCGTGGTCCGCACGACACCGCCGCTGATGCGCGTGATCGCCGCGTTCTGCAGGCCCATCGCGAACGCCGGCAGCAGCGTCAGCCACGCTTGCGCGCGCTCGGGCGGCAGCTTGCCTTCGGCTTGCCAATCGACCAGCACGGTGAAGACGAGCAGCAGCGCCGCTTCGATCGCCATCGGCAGCATGTAGATCGACTTGGCGCCGCGCACGCGGCCGAGTTCGAGCAAGAGCCCGGCGCCGAACGCGCCGGCGACGAACACCGCGACGAGGCCGACGAAGTAGCCGGCGACGCTCCAGTTGCCGCTCGCCGCCTCGACGCCGAACTTGGCGACCGCGCCGGTCATGTGCGAAGTGACCTGACTGCACAGCAACACGGTCAGCGCGTTGGTGTAGCCGGCGACGAGCGACAGCCAGACGGCGAGGCGGGACTGCTGGGCGAACGACTGCGCGGGGCCGTGGAACATGCTGCGATCTGCAAGGTACGCGGCCACAGCGTCGCCGGCGAGGCGCGAGCACGGCGGTTGTGCGAGATCTTCACCTTGCGCCGGCCGCGCGCCCGCAGCCGCAGCTGCCTCCGTGGTGTAACCGCTCTGCGTCCGCGCCATGCTGTCGCGTGCCCAGCGCGCCGGCCGTGCGCCCGCATCCGCGGCTGCCTCCGTGGCGTGCCTGCTCTGCGTCCGCACCTCGCTGTCGCGTGCCCAGCGCGCCGGCCGCGCGCCCGCATCCGCGGCTGCCTCCGTGGCGCGACCGCTGTGCGTCTGCACCTCGCTGTCGCCTGCCCAGCGCGCCGGTCCTGCGCCTGCATCCGCGGCTGCCTCCGTGGCGTGCCTGCTCTGCGTCTGCACCATGCTGTCGCCTGTCCAGTCCGCCACCCGCGCGCCCGCCGCTCAGCGCCTCGGCACCGCCGCGAGCGCCGTCGACGTTCGGCCGCGTTGCGGCCGCCGGTCCGCGGTGACGGTCTGACGACGCACGCGGCATTCGCCGCCGATCCGCCGGGCGCGTAGCCTGCCGCGCCATGTCCGCTGCCGCTTGCGAACCTGCGCCCGCGCGCGTGCTGCCGCCGATGTTCTGCGGCGGCGCGGCGGCAGCGGCGCTGGTCGCGGCGTGGTGGGCGCAAGACGGCGATGGCCGGCAGGCGTTGCTCGCGGCCGTGCTGTACTGGCTGATGCCGCTGGCGCTGGCGCTGTGGCTCGCGGCGATCGCGCGCGCGCGGGCCGCCGACGGCGCACCGATCGGCGCGTGGTTGCGCGCGCGGGCGG